>JAKSPP010000117.1 GCA_024404735.1 Oscillospiraceae bacterium
TAAATTGGTTTATATTATTCGATGCCTAAAAAGCCGTCCGGACCGGAGGAGAGGCAAAGAGAGAAGAACTCAAAAACAGCCCTTATCATATATTCCGCATCCTTGACACCGGAGGTCTCGTAGGAGGAGTGCATGGCAAGCTGCGGAAGGCCGATATCAACGGTATTGACGGGAAGAAGCGTATCCGCAATGGTTCCCAGTGTGCTTCCGCCGGGAAGGTCTGCCCTGTTTGCGAAAACCTGATAAGGAACGCAGGCTCTTGCACATATTTCCTTCATAAGCGCAATGGAAATGCCGTCCGAAGCATATCTCATATTGGAATTCTGCTTGATTGCAATTCCCTTATTGAGGTAAACAGAATGATTTGAGTCCGCCTTTTCCGGGTAATTGGGATGAACTGCATGAGCATTGTCGCAGGATAGCATAAAGCTGTCGGGAAGAAGAGCAGAAAGTCTCTTTCCGTAAACGGCGGCGACTGCGGTGAGAGTATCCGCAAGGAACATTGAACCCGCACCCTGCTTTGTTTCGGAGCCGACCTCCTCGTTATCGAAGCAGGCAAACACGGGAATTGCCCTGCTGTTTTCGGCGCTCATAAAGGCCTTGAAGGATGTATACGCACACTGAAGGTCATCAAGCCTCGGAGCGGACAGAAGAGTTTCCGTAACAACTCCGGGCTGCATATTGTACACAAAGGCATCATAGGCAAGAATCGTTTCCGGGGCAAGGCCGAGGCTGTCGGCAATATCTCTTTTTACAGAGCCCTTATCGCCGCAGTAAAGGGGAACCGTATCCTTTGCGGGGTTAAAGGACGCCTTGTCATTTGCCTCCCTGTTCATATGAATTGCGAGGGAGGGAATAATGCACTCCGGCTTCTGAAGGTCAAAAAGCTGCGACCTGATACCTCCGGGGACTTTTAATACCGCTCTTCCGGCTATGGAAAGAGGCCTGTCAAGCCATGTGGAAAGGAGCATTCCGCCATAACGCTCAACTGACAGGCGCTTATAGTTTTCGCCCGCAATTTCACCGTTATCCTTTATCTTGAAGCAAGGGCTGTCGCAATGGGAGGCGGCAATCATAAAGCCTCCCTTAAGATTTTCCGGAAGCTTGAATGCGATTACAGAGCTGTCGTTTTTTGTAATAAAATAGTTTCTTCCGGGGATAAGGGCAGTATCCTCCCTTCCGTTATACTCCGAAAAGCCGGAGGAAAGCAGGATGTCTTTTATAAGCGCAACAGCATGAAAAGGGCTTGTTGCAATATCGATAAATCCGAGGAGCTCACTGAGTAAATCCGTATCCATATTGTTTTTTCCTCCTATCTGAAAATCTTCATATTGTTTTTATATAGTTCAAGGCGTGTAAAGGCAGCAAAATCCGGAGCTATTTCGGGACGGTTCTGACGAAGGGCGGAGACTATGTTATCGGGATTAACAGTAGGCTCCTGAGCCGAGATAAGCGCTTTAAGTGCGATATAACCGTCGGCAACGGAGAAGGAAATACTCCTGATATGATCGGAAATCTTAAATTCCCCTTCTCCCCTCTTGGTCTTCTTCATAAGGCTTATTTCATTGCCGCTGCACCAGTAATCCGTAAGACTTGCCGCCATAGCCGAAAGATCTGAAATATTGTCATACTCAAGCCTTCCGGAAACGGAAAGCCATTTTGCCTCGGCCCCCTTTGTAGTCGGCTCATAAACCTCAAGAACCTTTATTCCTTCCGGCATTACGGCAGAAAGCTTTTCGGCCATTCCCTCCGTGGGAAGCTCTTCATTGAGTCCGAAATCCGCATACTCGCATACGGAAGAGGCGCCGACGGAAAGGGGCAGAATGACGGATATTTTCGCGTGGGGGTTAAAGCCCTCGGAATATGCAAGGGGCAGAAAAGCGCGGTTAAAGGCGCGCTGAATAGTTCTCATAAGGTCAAGGTGAGAGATGTAAACAGCCTTTCCCTCTTTGCAAAACTTCATTCTGAGCTTATACATCGCATTTTCCTCCGGTCAGCTTTGAGGCACCGCATCCCATACAGCCGTGCCGGCAGTCCGGCGAAAGCTCGGAGCGGTATGCCTTTTCTTTTTCATTCCATAAATGCTTCTTGGAAACGGAAATATCGACAAAATCCCAGGGAAGTATTTCATCGTAGCTTCTCTCACGGGAGGCATAGAAATCGGGGTTTATTCCGGTTTCCTCAAATGCCTTTTCCCATCTGTCAAGAGAGAAGAAATCGCTCCATGCCTCAAGCCTTCCGCCGTTTCTGAAAACATGCTCGATTACAGGGCCGAGCCTTCTGTCACCTCTTGAAAGTACTGCCTCAATAAGACTTGTCTCCGCATCATGCCAGTTATAGGTTACATTACGGGCGGTTATGCTTTCCTTAAGAAGCTTTACCTTGCGCAGGTATTCCTTTATGCTGACCTGAGCCTCCCACTGGAATGGGGTAAAAGGCTTCGGAATAAAGCAGGAGGTTGAAACGGTTATTTTTACTCCCCTGTTTTTATTGGGAGAATTCTCTCTCCAGGAATGAAGAACATTGTTTGCGATTTCGGAAATGGCAACAACGTCCTCGTCTGTTTCCGTAGGCAGTCCCAGCATGAAATAAAGCTTGAGATTATTCCAGCCTCCGGAGAAGGCTGCCTTGCAGGAGCTGTATAAATCCTCCTCCGAAACATTCTTGTTGATTGCATCGCGAAGGCGCTGGCTTCCGGCCTCGGGGGCAAATGTGAGTCCCGCCTTTCTGACCTTTGAGAGCCTTGTCATAAGCTCCATTGAGAAATTATCCGCACGGAGCGAAGGAAGCGCAAGACCTATGTTTTTGCCTTCACAGTACTCAATGAGGCCATCGCAGAGCTCCGGAAGCTTTTTATAATCCGATGAGCTGAGGGATGAGAGAGTAATCTCCTGATAGCCTGTATTTTTAAGGGATTCAATACCCTGCCCGAGAAGCTTATCGCAGTCTCTGTTTCTGACCGGCCTGTAAATATATCCGGCCTGGCAGAAGCGGCAGCCTCTTATACAGCCTCTGAAAAGCTCCAGATTTACCCTGTCGTGGACAATTTCCGTTGAAGGAACAATCTGATTAAGTGGGAAGTGACTGTCCGTAAGGTTTTTTATTACACGTTTTTTTACCGTGGGAGCTATACCCTCGCGGACGGAAACGGAGCTTATAGTTCCGTCCTCACCGTATTCGGGAGTAAAGAACCCGGGAACATAAACACCCTCTATTTCGGAGGCCTTCAGAAGAAATTCCTCCTTGCTCCAGCCCTCCTCCTTTGCCTGTCTGATGAGAAGAGTAACCTCAACATTCATCTCCTCGCCCTCGCCCATAAGAACGAAATCAAAGAAGTCGGCCATGGGCTCGGGATTGCACATGGATGCACCGCCTGCGAATATCAGGGGGAAAAGTGATTTTCTCTCCTCAGAGCGGAGAGGAATGCCCGACTGATAAAGCATATCGAGAATGGTTGTGTAAGCCATCTCATAGCCGATGGAAAAGCCGATTGCGTCAAAGGATGAAAGAGGGTCACCGCTTTCAAGGGCATAGAGAGGAAGCTTTTCCTTCTCCATGGCCTCACGCATATCGCTCCAGGGGGCGAAGACCCTTTCGCAGGACACATCCGGCATGGCATTGATTACACTGTACAGAATACGCATACCGAGGTTTGACATGCCTATTTCATATACATCGGGAAAACAGAGGGCCGTTCTTAAAAACATCCCCTCTTTTTTTACTTCTCCCCACTCTCCGCCTGTATAGCGGGAAGGCTTCTGGACAGTGGGCAGAATCCTTTCAAGCTTTTTATCCATAAAAAGTAAATACACTCCGAATATAGTTTTTCAAAATGACTTAATATTATACATTTTTTTATAAAAAAAGACAATCTTTTTCAAAGATTTTTTCTTGACAAAATGCTTAAAAATACTTGATGTAAAATAGTTAAAACCGACAATCTATGTTTAGATAAAAACTATATCCCAAAAATATACGCTTTTAATAACAAATACTATACAAAATAGGC
>JAKSPP010000118.1 GCA_024404735.1 Oscillospiraceae bacterium
TCATCGGCCGGGTCATTTTCCACATCTATATACTTGCTTATTCCGTTAACGGAGAAAAACGTCTTTGATTTATCCGAAACGGCATACACCATGGAGTATCCGAAGCCGTCCCTTAAGGATTTAAGGTGCTCTGCGGCTAAGGGGGCGATTTTTTGTGCCTCCTTCTGTGTATCGATACTTAAAATCTCCTTTGTGGTAAAGTCTCTGGCGATAGTCTCGGCAACGGTTATCGGGCGAAGGAAGGTATTGTCAAGGACATTGCTTATAAGCCCCGCCACAACTCTGTTGTCGTTTTCATAATTTTCCTGAAGGGCAATACGGGATTTGCTGACGCAGAGCAGCAGTATTGCAAGCATTCCGATAACAAAGGTGAATATTATGATTTTAAGGCTCAGCTTCTTCAGTGTAATCATAGCTCATCCCCCTGCTTATCTCTGCTGATTTTGAAGGCACGTTTCTTTTCGTACATTCTTTCATCGGCAAGACGAAAAACCTCATCATAATCATCTGCCTCGGCGGGATATACGGCCATTCCGCAGGAGATTGAAAGCTTAAGCTCCTCAGAGCCGGAAAGCTCATTGTTCTTTTCCTGCATTCCCTTTTCAAAGGCATCAAGGAGGGCGCCCCGGTGGGCGTAATCCCCGTTTGTGAGAATTGCGGCAAATTCATCCCCGCCTATGCGGAATACGGCACTGTGAGGAAAGGCACGGCTGATATAATCACCCGCCTCGATTATGAGGGTATCACCTGCCTCATGGCCGTAAAGGTCATTGACCTTCTTAAGAAGATTTAAGTCCATAACCACAACGGCGTAGCTTCTGAAATCATCATGGCGGTTATGCCTTACATCGCTTACATATTCCAGATAGCTTGTCTTGTTGCGAAGGCCCGTAAGGGGGTCTGTTCTTGCAAGGGAGTTTAAGGCTGATATAACGTCCTGGGTATTATTCGCCATTGTTCCGATGCTCTCCGAGAGCTTCTGAAGCTCATCTCCCGTTGAGCAGGTATAGCTGTCCGACCAGTCGCCCCTGGCATAGCAGTCGGTTACTTCGGCAAGGCGGTTAATGGGCTTTACTATGTGAGAGGTATACTTACTCACCTCAATCATTGTCGTTCCTACAATTATAGCCGTCAGAGCAAGCATGAACAGAACAAAAAGATCGCGGTTTTTGAAAATCTCATCCTTGGGCACGTTGACATAAATAATCATCCCGTTTGCAAGACGCCTGCAGCAGATGACGCTCTTGCTTCCGTCATCCTCTTCGATTTCAAGAAGCTCACTGGTCTTATTTATGGTTGTAATATGGTTATAGAGCTTGCCGGGGAGAATTTCGGAATAGGAATTATCATTTCTGCCCTCGGAATAAATCAGGCGCTCGGAGAGGTCAACAAGGGCGATTTTTCCCGTCCGGTAGAGCCTTATGTCCGTGTCGGACTTCATTATGAGGTCAAACTCTATGTCCATTCCCACAACGCCGAGAAATTCATTTCCCGAAGAGTACACGGGAATAACATATGAAATCATATAAAGGCCCAGGTTAGCGCTGAAGTAGGGCTTCATCCACATGGGGGCGCCGGACTCCTTCGGCAGATAGAACCAGCCTACATTCTCACGGTCTGCGGGACTGTACTTAAGCAAATCCGTCATGGGGCCAACCGAGTATTTGTCCTCTCCGGAAAGCCTTGACCAGAGGAAGCCCGAGGTTCCCGAGCCCGTTAATTCCGGATTATAGCGATAAAAAACAGATGTTGCACCGTCAATCTGATTTGAGACATCAAGGGCAAAGCCCTGTATTTTCTCACTGTATTCCTCGGAAAAAAGCTCTGTTTCCCCGTCATTGTTTACTTCGTTTATATAAACGTTTATTGCCGATACACTGTGGCTTACAAGGTTCAGCCTGTTATCTATACGGAGCTTTTCCCTCTCGCAGACCTGCGTCATCAGGTGGGTTGCATTAACTCTTGCAAGATGATTGACCACCAGCATGCAGACTATACCCATAATAAGGGCAAGGAGCAGCATGGGATAGAACACCGCCCTGAAAAGCTTCGTCTGTATGGATTTTTCTTTCTGAGGCTTCTGCATTATATCTCCTCCGGAGCACTAAGCCTTGCGCGTTTTATTCCCTTTTTCGGGGCTGAAGCCGAGCATAAGGCAGACAAACTCATTTATGAAGATGTATTTTAAGTCATTTTAAGTATTTTTGCAAGTTATTATGCGGTAAAATCGGTTAAGCCGGGCAATTTCGGAAAAAAGCATAAAAACAAAGCCCTCTTTTTTCACAGTATGCCTTTTTTAAGTAAGTTTTTTCTTTGCATTATTACGGCATAAGTAAGCAGGAGCCTTCATATTTATCGTGGGGCTTTGTTAAATAAGCACATAAAATTTATTCTTCAATAATAAGATTTCTGGGGATTGAGCACTTAACAAACATCAAAAGAAATGATATAATTTCTCGGCTATATATTATGGTCGGGCATGGTCAGCGCCATGTCCGAATTTTTGTAAAATAAAGGAAGTGCAAAAGTGGCTGAAAATGCAAACGAGTATCTTGCCAGAGAAAAAGTCGGCAAGCTCATTATGAAATTCTCCGTCCCCGCAGTTGCATCCATGCTGGTATCCAGCCTTTACAATATGGTTGACCAGGTTTTCATCGGACGCGGTGTTGGTATGTACGGAAACGGCGCAACCAATGTTGTTTATCCCGCAACTGTAATCGCCCTTGCAATCGCACTGCTGATGGGCGACGGTGCTGCGGCTTTCGTCAGCATCTGTCAGGGCAAGAAGGATTTTAAGTCCGCAAATCGCACCGTCGGAAATGTAATCGGTCTTTCCATCCTCGTTAGCCTTGTTCTCTGCGGAATATTCCTTTCCCTTAAGGAGCCTCTTTTAAAGCTTTTCGGCGCAACGGAGATGAACCTTCCCTTTGCAAGAGATTATTACGGCATTATCGTAATCGGTCTTCCCTTCTTTATGTTCGGATGCGTCCTCAACGGACTTATCCGCGCAGACGGCAGCCCCAAGTTTGCCATGATAACAAACTTTCTCGGCTGTGCAATCAACCTTGTTTTCGACCCCATTGCCATCTTTGTTCTGCACTGGGGCATGAAGGGCGCCGCCATCGCAACCATCGCAGGCCAGATTATCTCCGCTCTCTGCGGAATCTGGTATCTCTTCCATATGAAGTCCGTTAAGCTCGATAAAAGCTGCTTCATTCCCGACGGAAGCACCATAAGACAGTTTTTAACCATGGGTCTGAGCAGCTTCCTCACCCAGCTTTCCATCGTTGCCATTATGGTCATCATCAACAACATTCTCATCACCTTCGGTGCTGCATCCAAGTACGGCCCGGACATTCCCCTTACGGTTATCGGAATCGTCTCCAAGATTACTGGCCTTGTAATTGCCTTTGTTGTCGGTATTGCAGGCGGCTGCCAGCCCATAGTCGGATATAACTTCGGCGCAAAGGAATATGACAGAGTTAAGCAGATTTACAAGACCATGATGCTCCTTGAAGGAATCATCGCCTTCGTTACCATGGTTCTCTGTGAGCTCTTCCCCATTCAGATTGTCAGCATCTTCGGAAAGCAGGGTGACCTTTACAACGAGTTTGCAAACTACGCCCTTCGCATTCAGATGATTACAATTGTCTTCTGCGCCATTGCAAAGTCCAGTGCCATCTTCCTTCAGTCCATCGGCAGACCCGTTATGGCGACCTCCGTTTCCGTTGTCCGTGACTTTGCCCTCAGCGTTGTTCTGCAGCTTACTCTGCCCAGAATTTTCGGTGTTGTTGGTGTTCTCTGGGCCGTTCCCATTATCGACACCGTTGCCCTTCTAATGGTAATTGTCTTTATCCGTAAGGTTTTCGGGGAATTTGACAAGGCCGGGGCAGCCTGAAGCGGACCGATACAATGATATTACTTAACGATTATCTGTTCTCCGGTGATACTGTTCTCA
>JAKSPP010000119.1 GCA_024404735.1 Oscillospiraceae bacterium
CCTATTATGTGCTTTACTGTGTTTTCATTGCTGTTCTTTGCCGTGCAGGCTGCGAAGACTGCGATTGCCGCAGCCAGAACGAGCACAAGCAAAAGAACAATAATATTCTTTCTCTTAAGCATAATTACTTTGCCTCCTTAAAAAGATGGCAGGCAATTTCGTGATTCTCTCCGATTTGGATGAGCTTCGGGCGCTCCTTTTTGCAGATGTCCATGCATTTGGGGCAGCGGGTCTGGAAGGGGCAGCCTTCGGGAACATCCAGAGGAGAGGGAATTTCACTGTCAAGTCTTTCGATTTTTTTGGAGAAATCCATATTCGTATCGAATATAGCTCCGAGAAGAGTAAGGGAATAGGGATGAACAGCCTTGTCAACGTTTTCGCCGGGAAGAACCTCTATAATGTTGCCAAGGTACATTACCGCAATCTGATGTGCAAAGGACTGAATAAGTCCCAGGTCATGGGCGATAAAGCCTATGGCGATGTTCTTTTCCTTCTGAAGCTTTACAACAAGCTCAATGATTGTTTTCTGAACGGAAACGTCAAGGGCGCAGGTTGCCTCGTCCATAACGATAAGCTCGGGCTCAAGGGCGATTGCTCTTGCAATGGCGATTCTCTGGCGCTGACCGCCGGACATGTTGTGAGGGAAGCGGTCTGCAAACTCTCCGGGGAGCTCAACCATCTCAAGATACTTTCTTGCAACGGCGTCCTTTTCGGAGGCCTTGATTCTGCCGAAGTTCATAAGAGGCTCGCAGATGATATCCCTGATTTTCATCTTGGGGTTAAAGGAGCCGGAGGGGTCCTGAAAAACCATCTGAACGTGCTGGCGCATCTGACGGAGCTCCTCGCCCTTCAGCTTTGTTATATCCTTGCCCATAAAGATGATTTCACCCTCTGTGGGCTTGTCAAGAGCAACAAGGAAGCGCATGAAGGTGGATTTGCCGCAGCCGGATTCGCCTATAAGGCCCAGAGTCTTGCCCTTGTAGAACTTCAGGTTAACATCATTGCAGGCTGTAAGCTCTCTTCCACCGGATGCGGGGAAACGGCGGGTTACATGCTTTGCTTCGAGAATAAGGTCTTTATCATTAAACATAACGCTTACCTCCCAATGAGGGTACGGCTTCAAGAAGCTTCTGAGTATAGTCGCTGTGTTTTCCGCCGAGAATGTCCTCGCGTGAGCCTGCGTCGGTAATTTCACCGTTTTTCATAACAACGATTTTATTTGCCATATAGGCTGCAACGCCGAGGTTGTGAGTAACTATGATAATTGAGGTTCCGAAGTCGTCGCGAAGCTCCATCATCTGACGGACAATCTGAGCCTGAGTTGTAACGTCAAGGGCGGAGGTGGGCTCGTCTGCGAGAAGAAGCTTGGGGTTGTAGGTCATTGCCATTGCAATGCCGACACGCTGACGCATACCGCCGGAAAGCTGGAAGGAATAGGACTTCATTATGTTGTTTCCGTCGGGAAGACGCATACGCTCAAGCATGGAAACACCCTTGTCCCATGCGTCCTTTTTGGAGATGTTCTCGTGGGTCTTAATGTACTCAACGAAAAGGTCTCCGATTTTTCTTGTGGGGTTAAGCATAGCGCCGGAATCCTGAAATATCATGGAGATATCGGTTCCGCGCAGGGCTCTCCACTGTGCGGGAGTGTTCTTGAGAAGGCTTTTGCCCTCAAAAAGAATGTCACCCTTTGATACATAGCCGCCTCCGGCAAGAAGACCGAGAACGGCTCTTATAACGGTTGTCTTTCCGCTTCCGGATTCGCCGACGAGGGAGCAGATTTCGCCCTCTCCGAGGTGAAGGGAGAAATCCTTGACGGTGGGACGGTCCTTATAGGAAATTGTAATATTCTGAATATCAAGCATTTCGTTATCCTCCTTATTCATCACGGGGGTCAAGAATATCGCGGAGGCTGTCGCCCAGAAGGTTGAAGACAACAACAACGATGAAGATGGCAAGACCGGGGAAAATCATCATCCAGGGGGCATTGGTAATGAAGGGTCTGCCTTCATTGAGCATAAGACCCCACTCGGGATTGGGTGCCTTTGCACCGAAGCCCAGGAAGGAGAGACCGGCAAGCTCAAGCATCATACCGCCGATATCCGTTGCGGCAGTGATAACGAGGGTGGGAATTACGTTGGGAAGCATATACTTAACGAGCATATACGGGGTTTTGGAGCCTGTTACGATGGCGGCGGAGACATAGTCTCTGTTGCGGATTTTAAGAACAAGGCTTCGTGCAAGACGGGCATATTTTGTCCAGCTTACAAGGGCAACTGCGATAACGGCGTTTTTAACGCTTGCGCCCAGAATACCCGCAATTGCCATTGCGAAGACCATGCCCGGGAAGGAAACCATCATATCCGCAATACGCATGATGAGGACATCAACCCAGCCTCCGAAGTAGCCGGAGAGAACGCCGAGAACACTTCCTATGAGGAAGATGAGGATAACAAGGGAGAAGGTGGCGACAAGAGAGGTTCTTGCACCGTAGATAACTCTTGTGAAGGTATCTCTTCCGAGGTTATCCGTTCCGAAGATGTGCTGTGCGCCGGGGGCAAGACGGGCATCTCTGAGAACACCCTTTGTGGGGCTCTGACCGCCTGTAACAACAGGGGCGAAAATGGCAACGAGAATAATAATGATTGCCAGTACTGCAAAGAAGCAGAAGCTCTTATTCTTTTTTACAAAGGTTTTGAATTTCATAAGTGCCTTACCTCTTTTCTCTCATACGGGGGTCAACGAAGTTGTAGGATATATCAACAAGAAGGTTGACGACCATGTAAATGAGGGCAATCCAGAGAACATAGCCCTGAACAAGGGGATAGTCATAGGAGGTTATTGCGTTAACCGCAAGGGAGCCCATACCGGGATAGGTGAAGATAACCTCGACAACGGCAGTACCGCCGAGAAGGGAGCCGAGGGAAAGACCCAGCATGGTAAGAAGAGGAAGAAGGGAATTGGGGAAAACATTGAGCCACAGAATCTTCCACTCCTCAACGCCTCTTGCCCTTGCGCCGGTAACGTAGTCCTGATTAAGCTCCTCGACAATTGCGGTTCTGACCTGTCTTGTATACTTTGCGGACATTGCAAAGGCAAGGGTGATTGCGGGAAGAAGAACGCTCTTGAAGTCACCGGAGGAGCACACAACGGGCAGAAGCTTCAGCTTAACGCAGAACAGAAGCATAAGAAGAAGGCCAATCCAGAAGTTGGGCACAGATACTCCGAAGGAGGTAATTCCGCGGAGAAGGTAATCAATAAAGCTGTTCTTATGGGTTGCCTGAGCCATTCCGAAGGGAACGGCAACAATAAGCATAAATGCAAGGGATGTGAGAGACAGCTTCAGTGTGGGCCAGAGTCTCTGCCCCAGAAGTATGGAAACGGGCTTATGGAGGGAATAGGACTGACCGAAATCACCGTGAAGGCAGTTAAGCAGCCAGTCAAAATACTGAACGAGAACGGGACGGTTAAGACCCAGCTCTTCTCTGATTTCCTGAACAACCTCCTGTGAAGGAATAACGCCTGTTGCAATGAACATCTGCTCAACAGGGTCACCGGGGGTCAGATAGGTGATTAAAAATGTTAGGAAGCTGATGCCGATGATAACAATAACAATCTGCAGCAGTCTTTTTAATATTGCTTTTCCTGACAAGGTACTCATCTCTCCTCTCTTAAAGAGATTTTTTGGGGAATAATATATTAAATGAAACAGTACGAAAAGGGCAGAGAAGTTCTCTGCCCCTTATTGGATAGTTATAGCGACTTATGCTGCGGGGTAGATATTGGTTGTTACCCAGTAATAGTCGATGGTGTTGATTGCAGCTCCGCCAACGGTAGCGTTATTGGAAGAGAAGGAGGAGTTGTAGTATCCGAGGGGGTAAGCAGCTGCGGTGTCG
>JAKSPP010000012.1 GCA_024404735.1 Oscillospiraceae bacterium
ATCAATATTAAGCTTCAGGGGTTCTTTTTAAGGCGCCCCATTTCCGTATGTGATTACGAAGGAAATGAGCTCACAATAATCTACAAAATAATGGGCAGGGGCACGGAGTATCTTGCCTCTCTTCCCGCAGGAACAGAGCTCGACGTTCTTACGGGTCTCGGCAATGGCTTCGACATAAATGTTCCCTCGGAGAAGCCCGTTTTAATAGGCGGCGGAGTCGGTACTCCCCCTATGTACAAGCTGTGCAAGGAGCTCATCAAGGCCGGCAAGAAGCCCTCTGTTGTTCTCGGCTTCAACAGGGCGGAGGATGCCTTCTACAAGGAGGAGTTTGAGGCACTGGGCGTTGGGGTTACCATCGCCACTGTAGACGGCTCTCTCGGAATAAAGGGCTTTGTTACCGATGCTCTTTCGGACATTGATTACGATTACTTCTTCACCTGCGGTCCGGAGCCTATGCTGAAGGCCGTATACAGGGCAACGGGAGAAATAAAGGGACAGCTGAGCTTTGAGGAGCGCATGGGCTGCGGCTTCGGAGCCTGTATGGGCTGCTCCTGTGAAACACTGACAGGCTATAAGCGTATATGCAAGGACGGTCCTGTTCTTATGAAGGAGGAAATAAAATGGTAAACACCTCAGTCAGCTTAAGCGGAGTTACTCTTAAAAACCCCATCATTCCCGCAAGCGGAACCTTCGGCTTCGGATACGAGTTTGCGGAAATATATGATATAAACTGCCTCGGCTCCCTGTCCTTCAAGGGAACAACAAAGGAGCCGCGCTTCGGAAACCCCACACCCAGAATTGCAGAGTGCAATGACGGCCTTATCAACAGCATCGGCCTTCAGAACCCCGGCGTTGAAAAGGTTATTTCCACAGAGCTTCCCAGGCTTCGTGCCTGCTTTGACGGCCCCATCACCGCAAATGTCTGCGGCTTTTCAGCAGAAGAATACGCATATACTGCCGCCGCCCTTGACAAAGAAGAGCAGGTTGAGCTTCTTGAGATTAACATTTCCTGCCCCAATGTTCATTGCGGCGGAATGGCCTTCGGAACAGACCCAAAAGCCGCCGCCGAGGTTACCCGTGCCGTTAAGGCTGTTACAAAGAAGCCCGTTTATATGAAGCTCACCCCCAACGTTACGGACATCGTATCCATCGCGAAGGCCTGCGAGGACGCAGGAGCAGACGGCATAAGCCTTATAAACACCATGCTCGGAATGCGCATTGATCTTAAAACCGGAAAGCCCGTTGTTGCAAACAAAATGGGTGGTTTCTCCGGCCCTGCGGTTTTCCCCGTTGCAGTGCGTATGATTTATCAGGTATACGATGCAGTTAAAATACCCATAATCGGAATCGGCGGAGTTTCCTCTGCGGAGAACGTTATCGAGATGATGCTGGCAGGTGCAAGTGCTGTTGAGGTCGGCGCTGCCAACCTTGTCAATCCCTTCGTATGCAGGGATATAGCGGAAAATCTTCCGAAGGTTATGGAAAAATACGGAATTACAAATCTGAGTGATATAATAGGAGGAGCTCACAATGTCTGAAAGAGATGTCATCATTGCATGCGATTTCCCCGGAAAAGCAGAAACCCTGGCTTTTCTCGAAAAGTTCCCCGAGGGCGAAAAGCCCTATGTTAAAATAGGAATGGAGCTTTTCTACGGTGCCGGCCCCGACATCGTCAGAGAGCTGAAGGACAAGGGTCACCGCATATTCCTTGACCTTAAGCTCCACGATATTCCCAACACGGTTAAGAGCGCCATGAAGGTTCTGTCCTCTCTCGGAGCAGATATGTGCAATGTACACTGCGCAGGAACCATTCCCATGATGGAGGCAGCCCTTGAGGGTCTGACCCGTCCCGACGGAACAAGGCCCCTTCTTATTGCCGTTACTCAGCTCACCTCAACCTCCGAGGAGCTTATGAAGAGAGACCTTCTCATAGACAAGCCTATTGACGAGGTCGTTATGTCCTATGCCATGAACGCAAAGAAGGCAGGGCTTGACGGTGTTGTATGCTCTCCCTGGGAAGCAGGCAAGGTTCACTCTGTCTGCGGCAATGAGTTCTTAACCGTCACCCCGGGAATCCGCTTCCCCGACGGAGATAAGGGCGATCAGTCCCGCGTTGCAGACCCTGCAAAGGCAAAGGAGCTCGGCTCCGACTTCATCGTTGTCGGAAGACCCATCACAAAGGCCGAAGACCCCGTTGCTGCATACAGAAGATGCATGAGAGAGTTTGCTCTGTAAAAAAACAAGTCAATTCAAATCGAAAGGATAAGGATATATATTATGGAAAACATTTCCCGCGTTGTTGCCAAGGATTTACTTTCAATCAAGGCTGTTTTCTTCCGCCCCGAAGAGCCCTTTACCTGGGCCAGCGGAATCAAGAGCCCCGTATATTGCGATAACAGACTTATACTCACCGCCCCCGAGGCAAGAAACCACGTTGAGAACGCCATTGCCGAAACTGTCAAAAACGAGTATCCCGATGCAGAGGTTTTAATGGGAACTTCAACAGCCGGAATCGCCCACGCCGCAATTGCAGGCCATATTCTCGGAATCCCCATGGGTTATGTCCGCTCCGGAAATAAGGACCACGGCAGACAGAACAGAATCGAAGGAAGACTCGAGAAGGGACAGAAGGTCGTTGTCATAGAAGACCTCATTTCCACCGGCGGAAGTGTTATTGAGGTAGTTGAGGCCCTCAGAGAAGCTGGCGCCGAGGTTCTCGGAGTCGTCAGCATCTTCACCTACGGAATGAAGAAGGGCCTTGAAAGACTTGCAGAGGCAAAGGTTAAAAACATCAGCCTTACAAACTTCGATGAAATCGCAAAGCTTGCAGCCGAAGAAAATTACATTAAGCCCGAGGACGTAAAGAGACTTATCGCCTTCAGAGACAATCCCTCCGATGAGAGCTGGATTGGCGCATAATTCACTTCCCTTTAACGCCCCTTAAGGCTTTTTAAGTGATACAGCAAGGGGTGAAGGGGAAGAAAACGGATATTCTTTCCTTCACCCTTTTTTATAAATTCGGAGGTTATTTACATTGAGACATCTTATAAATATTCTTGACCTTACGACGGAAGAAATCGACCAGCTCGTCAGAACCGCCTGCGACATTATCGATAATCCCGTTAAATACAGAGATATCTGCAGATACAAGAAGCTGGCCACACTTTTCTTTGAGCCCTCCACCAGAACACGTCTCTCCTTTGAGGCCGCAATGCTTGAGCTGGGCGGAAGTGTTCTCGGCTTTTCCGAGGCATCCTCAAGCTCTGCATCAAAGGGAGAGAGCGTTGCGGATACCGTTAAGGTTGTTTCCGCATACGCAGATATTATCGCAATGCGCCATCCCAAGGAGGGCGCACCTATGGTTGCCGCAACAAAGAGCGATGTTCCCATTATAAACGCAGGTGACGGCGGACACTACCACCCCACCCAGACTCTTACCGACCTTCTTACAATCGCAAGAGAAAAGGGCACCTTCGAAAACCTCACAATCGGTCTTTGCGGAGACCTCAAATTCGGAAGAACCGTACACTCCCTTATCGCCGCAATGTCACGCTACACCGGAGTAAAGTTCGTCCTCATCTCCCCTGTTGAGCTTAAGCTTCCGGGCTATGTCAAGGCAGACTACATTAAAAGCAAGGGCATCCCCTATGAGCAGACCACCTCTCTTGAGGCGGCACTTCCCTCTCTTGATGTTCTTTACATGACAAGAGTCCAGAGAGAGCGCTTCTTCAACGAGGAGGATTATCTCCGTCTGAAGGACAGCTACGTCCTTACTCCCGAAAAAATGCAGCTTGCAAAGAAGGATATGATTGTTCTTCACCCCCTGCCCAGAGTTAACGAAATATCCACTGCCGTTGATGATGACCCGAGGGCTGCCTACTTCAGACAGGCCAAGAACGGAAAATACATCAGAATGGCCTTAATTCTCAAGCTTCTGGAGGAAATATAAATGAGAGTCGATGAAATCAAGAACGGAATAGTAATTGACCATATTGAAGGCGGAAAATCCATGGATATTTACGACCTTCTTCAGCTGGGAACCTTTGACTGCCCCGTTGCCATTCTCAGAAACGTTCCCTCACGCAAAATGGGCAAGAAGGACATTATTAAAATCGACGGACACTTCGACATTGATTTTAACCTTCTTGGCTTTATAAGCCCCACCATTACCGTTGATATCATTAACGACGGACATGTTACCGAGAAAAAGCACATTGACCTGCCCGAAAAGGTTATGGACATAATAAAGTGCAAAAACCCCCGCTGCATCAGCTCCGTTGAGCAGGAGATTCACCACATCTTCTATCTCGCCGACAGACAGAAGGGCATCTACCGCTGCACCTACTGCGATGCAAAGGCCTAAGGAGAAGCATTTTGGAAGCTTACGAAAGACTTATAAAATACGCAAGAGTTCACTCAGCCTCAATTGATGACCTGAGCAATACTCCCTCCACGCAGATACAGTTTGACCTTGCCCATATGCTGGAGAAGGAGCTTATCGAAATGGGCGCAAAGGATGTTTTTGTTGACGAGCACTGTTATGTCTACGCAAAAATCCCCGCCTCGGAGGGCTGCGAAAATGCCCCCACGGTCGGATTCAATGCCCACCTTGACACCATCCCCGACTTTTCGGGAGAAAATGTCCGCCCTCGCTTTATAGAGAGCTATGTCGGAGGGGATATTGTTCTGGGTGATTCCGGAAGAATACTCTCACCCACAAACTTTCCTCATCTTCCCTCACTCAAGGGCAAGGGAATTGTTGTAACCGACGGCACAACCGTACTGGGTGCCGATGACAAGGCCGGCGTTGCGGAGATTATGTGCCTTGCGGAAAGACTTCTGGCATCCTCCGAGCCTCACGGCGAGGTTGCAATAAGCTTCTCTCCCGACGAAGAAATCGGGCATGGAGCATCCCTTATGGATTTACAGCGCTTCGGTGCCGACTTTGCCTACACCCTTGACGGTGAAAACTGCAACGAGATTGAGTACGAATGCTTTAATGCAGCCGCTGCGGTTGTATCCTTTGAAGGCTTCAACGTTCATCCCGGCAGTGCAAAGAACATCATGAAGAACGCAAGCCTCATGGCAATGGAGTTTAACTCCATGCTACCCTCCGGGGATACCCCTGCACAGACAGAGGGCTACGAGGGCTTCTTCCATCTGACCGATATGACGGGAAATGTCGAGAAGGCAGAGCTTCAGTACATTATAAGAGACCACTCGGCCACAGCCTTCAGCCACCGCAAATACCAGATGGAGCACATTGCCGCACTTATTAACGAGAAGTACGGCGATGGCGCCTGCACCCTTAAAATGAGAGACCAGTACAGAAACATGAGAGAAGAGATTGAAAAGAATTTCTTCGTTGTTGACGTGCTTAAGGATGCAATCAGAATGGCAGGGCTTGAGCCTAAGTGTCTCCCCATAAGAGGCGGCACAGACGGGGCAGCCCTTACCTACAGAGGACTTCCCTGCCCCAATATGGGCACAGGCGGACACGCCTTCCACGGCCCTTATGAGCATGCCTGCAGAGAGGACATGGAAACCATGGTTGACATCTGCATGAATGTTGTCTCTCTCTGTGCAAAGAAAAGCAAATAAATAATAAACGGACTTATAAAAAAGCAAAGCTCCCGGGGCTCACAGAAGAGCATATTCGGGAGCTTTGCTTTTTTAATTTATGCTGTTACTTTGCATCAACGCTTCTCTGGAAGGAAACACCGTCCCTCTGGAGAAGGAGCTCAAGACGTACACGGTCTGCCCTAATGAGGCCTTGAGTAAACTCATATACCATTCCCTCGGCGGTGGAGGTTTTTCTCTCAACAGAGAAGGCGCAGGCGCCCTGCTTGCAGTTGAGAAGCTCTGCCTCCTCGCGTCTTAAAAGCACTGCCTCGTATGAGTCAATTGCCATATGAGGAACAATACCCACCTCGTAAAGGAGACTGTAAAAGCTGTGTGTTCTCAGAAGGTCCTTCGTCAGATTGGGATAGATGAATTTGGGGTAAAAGCTTGTTTCGAGGATAAGGGGCTCGTCATCGACATTGCGGATTCGGCTGAAACGATAGATGGGAGTATCGTTGCCCTCCAGATTAAATACCTTGATTATATCCGGAGAAGCGGGGATTTCGGCAAAATCCAGCAGAGTGGAGGAAGGAACCTTGCCCCACGCATACATTTCACTTGTAAATGAATAGACATTTTCTGTCTTTCTTCTGACCTTGGGCTCGGCAACAAAAGTGCCTCTTCCCTGCTTGCGGACAACAAGTCCTTCACTTTCGAGAGCGCCGATTGCCTGTCGGACTGTTGAACGGGATATTTCAAAGGTCTTGCAAAGCTCCGCCTCGGAGGGGAGCAAATCCCCTGTATTCAGAGTTCCGGCGGAAATATTTCTCTTTACTATGCTGACAAGCTGTGAGTAAAGAGGGATATCGGAATCGGGTGACAGGGAGCTGAGCAAAACAGGATTAATTTCCATTTCTGCCTCCGGTAAAAAAGTTTATTTTACTTTCCGAAGAAAGACGTTTTAAGGCCGAGACGGGTCTTGAACTTTTTCATAATGTCGGCCTGAATTTCAAAGCCTTTGTTCTTCTTCCTGAATTCGGCATATTTTTCATAGAGGGGCTTAACAGCCTCTGTGCTGAGCTTATCAATAAACTGTGAATAGAACTTTTCGGCAGCCATAAACATCCAGTCTGTTTCCTTAAGCTTATCCTTGTGGCAGTCAATAAGACCGTACTCGATAATCTCGGAAAGCTGGGTATCGGAAAGCTCCTTCTTTGAAAGATCGTTAATATAATTCTCAAGAGTTCTGACAAACTCGCTGTGCTTGGGTGAGCTCTGGAAGTCGCCTTTGTTGGAAAAAAGCTTTGAAATGATATTCTGTGAGTAGTTTCTTGAGCCGAGAAATTTTCTTGCCCACTCATCGTAGCTTTCGTAGATAAATGTGATTGTCATCCTCTCACGGCAGTAATTACCCTCCGCCGCACTGCCGGAGGAAACCTCAAGCTTTGAGGCACAGAAGGGGCAGAAGCTCAGACCCTCAGCCTCGGGAAGCTCTTTTCCGCAGGAGGGACAGACCATTCCTGTAAATTCAGACATTTTTTACCTCTGTTATTATTACTTGTATTATTACTTGGTTCCGAAAATTCTGTCGCCGGCATCACCGAGGCCGGGAACAATATAGCCGTGGTCATTGAGATGTGAATCCTTTGCGGCAACATAGATATCAACATCGGGATGAGCCTTCTGCATTGCTTCGATTCCCTCGGGAGCGGCAATGATGCTCATAAGCTTAATGTGCTTTACGCCGTACTTGTTCTTGAGGAAGTCGCAGGCAGCGGAAGCGCTTCCGCCTGTTGCAAGCATGGGGTCTACTACGATAACATCGCGCTCTGTAATATCTGCGGGCATCTTGCAGTAATACTCAACGGGCTCGAGAGTATCGGGGTCTCTGTAAAGGCCTATGTGTCCGACCTTGGCAGAGGGAATGAGGGTGAGCATGCCGTGAACCATTCCGAGACCTGCACGGAGGATGGGAACAATGGCTATCTTCTTGCCCGCAAGGCGCTTTGCCTTTGCAACTGCAACGGGAGTTTTTATTTCTATTTCCTCTGTCTGGAGGTCGCGGGTAGCATCGTAGCACATAAGCATTGCTATCTCGGATATGAGCTCACGGAACTCCATTACGTCTGTCTGCTCATCTCTTAAAATTGAAAGCTTATGCTGAATAAGGGGATGATCGAAAACCTGAACTGTGCTCATTTGAATACTCCTTATAGTAGATTTTTATATGTAATGTTATTTATTTTGAATTTAATTTTTCCTGACGCTCTCTCTCCGCCTGAGACAGACGGTGATATGCGGGAAGAAGGTCCGCAGCCGACTCGGCCTTATGCTTTTCGGCGGCCTTGCAGACTCCCACGGCAGTCTGAAGTCTGAACTCCTCCGGGGGCATAATGGCATCAATGCCCTCCTTCTCAAGGAAGCTGCAGCAGAGCCCGGCACCGTCACCTATGACATAAACGGGTCTTGCCATCTCCTTCAGTTCGGCGGCAAGGTCCTCAAGGGATATTGCCCTGTCCTCGCAGAGTCTTACTAAGGAGCCGTCCCCGGACAGCTCAAACAGCGCATTATAAACCTGATTTCGCCTTGCATCCATAGCACCGCAGATAATTCTGTCCTTTGCAGGAGGCACGCTTAATGCCATGGCCTCGAGAGTTGATACTCCCACGGCGTTTTTTCCCGTGCCCCAGCACAGGCCCTTGACGGTTGAGACGCCGATACGAATTCCCGTAAATGAGCCGGGGCCCTTTGCACAGGCAAAAGCATCAACATCGGACAGACTGAGCCCTGCGTTTTTAAGAAGGTCCTCCGCCATGGGAAGAAGTGTTTTTGAGTGTGTCAGGCCGGATTTCTGAAAGTACTGTGATATAACCTCACCATCCGAGGTAAGGGCAACGGAGGCCGCCTTTGCCGAGGATTCAAAGCCTAAAATAAGCATTTTTATGTTCTTCTTTCTCAGTTGTCGATTGTAATCTGTCTGTCGGAATCGGAGAGCTTATCTATTGTTACACGTATCTCACTTCCGTCAAAGGCATCCTCAACTATGGAGCTCCACTCCAGAACGCAGATACCGCCGCGGGACAGATAATCCTCCCAGCCTATATCGAAAAGCTCACCGGAGGAGGAAAGCCTGTACACATCAAAGTGAAAAAGCTCTGTCTTTCCGGGATATGCATTTACTATTGTGAAGGTAGGGCTGTTTACCATTGAGTCTATGCCGAGGCCCTTTGCCATTCCCCGGACAAAAGCCGTCTTGCCCGCACCCAGGTCTCCGTACATGGCAACAACACTGCCTGCGGAAAGGCCCCGGGCAAAATCAGCTCCGATTTTTTCGGTTTCCTCTTCGGAATGAGAAATATACTGCATGATTACTCCTTAAAAGCAGATAATAGCATCTTGCAAAGCTGGCATCGGAGGAGATTATCCTGAGGTCTCAGCTCACCATTATATCCTTCGATTACTCCAAGGCGTACCATTGAGGCCGCCGCTTCCCTTGCCCAGGGGGACAGGGACGAATTATCGGAAAATACGGAAAGGATTTCTTCCGTGTTAACGGTAGGGGGTGTAATTCCGAAAGCAACCAAGGCTCTTGAAAGGAAGGTCATTCCCATCTCTCTTGTGAGATAGGAATCGGGTGCAAAGAAGCCGTCATAGCCCTTTGCGATTCCGGAATCATAGCCCCACATAAGGGCATCATAATAATAACTGTCCTTCTGAACATCCGAGAAGGGATTTTCGGCGATTTGCGTTTGGGGACAGCCTGCCGCCCTATACAGCATAAGAATAAAATCACTGCGCCTTATGGGAACATCCGGGGAGAAAATGCCCTCTCCCGTTCCGCTTACAAGCTTTTTCACAAACAGTGTATTGATATATTTTTCAGCCCAGTGGCCTTTAATATCGGAAAATTCGTCCTCTATTGTAAGAGGAACAGAGACCGTGCTTCCCCCCAGAGAGAGATAAATTCTCCCGCTTGTTCCGGGAAGTCCGCTTACCGTCAGTTCTCCGTCCTTTGAAAAGGAACCGAGGAAGCCATCGCAGTAAAGCTCGAAAAGACCGGGATTTACGGTGATTTTCTTAGAGTTTAAGTATGCCTCTCCCGAAAGACGCAGCTTATCCCCGTGTGATACGGAAACAGCAGTAAGAGCCTTCCCGCTTTTTATGTCCGTAATATATAAAGCATCGGGGGCGGATACCACGCTTATAGTTCCTTTTCCCGACCCTCTTTCGGAGGAAATGCTTATTACATCCTCGCAGGGTATGGAGGGAGCATAATACTTACCGCCCGCCACCCTTCCGAATGAGGGGGTTATTGTAAGCTCGCCCTTAAGGGAGATTTTTTTAAGCTCGGGACTCAGTTCGGAGAAAGAAAGTGAAAGTGTACTTCCTGTATAAACATAAGCCCCGTTTTCATTAAGGAAAAGTCTGTTTTCGGCATCGCATTCATCTGCAATATAGAGAATGTACGAGCACACCGAGCGAGGGGCGCCGTCGGAGGGCGTATTTACAATTTCCGTTTCTCCGCTTTTCGGCCTTACAACCGACATAACGGAGGAACCGCCTCCATCGAAATTAACCGCGGAAACACAGCCCATGCTTCTCAGGAAAGCAATCATCTCATCAAAGGTCAGACCTTCGGATATACTGCTTCTTCCGTCTGCAACAAATATTTCATAGCTTCCGTCGGGATAAATGCCGAGAAAGGTTCTGGGATTTACCCCCAGAATGGATTTATCATAATACTCGGGGTTAAAAAGCTCCCCGTCCATAAAGAGAATGTTTCCGCAACCGGATACCTGCGGGCAGCCTATAAGCCTTTCATCGGAGCAGCTTATTCTGAGGCTGATCTTTTCACCGACGGCAAAGGGTTCAAGGTAAGAATACAGTCCGGAGCTTGCGGAGGCCGTTATAATGAGGTTCCCCTCTCCGATTGAAATTGCCTCTTTATCGGAAATTATATCCGTTACCGTGAGAGAAAGCTCTCCGCCCAGGCGCAGACTGCCTTCATCTATTTTAAGCCTGATGAATTTTCCTCTGCCTTTTGTCCTTGTGGATACCGTGGAAAAATACTCCGAGTAAACATAAACTCCGTCATCTCCGCGGCTTTTGTTGTAATGGCCTGTGTATAAAATTGCGTTTCCGTCCGCATCATTAAACTCAAAGCGGATTTTGGGCCAGTATGAAATGACGGCACCGTTATCGGAAAAGCCCACAGCACTGTTTGTCTCGGGAGAGGTTTTATAGATTCCGTTTTCAACCGCCATTCCGCAGGAAATACGTGTATCCCAGTAGCCGAAATCGGCGTTGACGGCAGCAACCACATTAAGTCCCATTGCCCTTGCATAGGAAACGGCAGCATTAATATCCATACCGCCGTAAATTGTATCATCGGGGAAGACATAAGGACGAACGTTATCGGAAAAATCATCCTTCAGAGAGTATACGCGAAGGAGCTTATCATTATCTTTTCTCAGAATCGTTTCGGAATATGTAAATCCGGAGGTCAGTTCCTCACTCTTCCGGTATAGCTGCTTAAAGGAATCCGCAAATGCCGTAAGGGATAAAAGGAATACAAAAAGAAATGTCAGAACGATTGTAAAAGAAGCTTTATTTTTCATAGCATCTATTAAAGTAGTTCGGCCTTAAAGAAGTCACACGATTGTAATATTATAATCATCCGTACAAGTTATTATTATATGATATATATCTCTTAATTTCAAGACTTTTGTTATAGCTTGTTGAATAAATATAAGGGCATCTTTTTGTGTAAGATGCCCTTACCAATCTATTTTCCTGCGCAAAAACCTGCCCGTTGCCCCTTTGGAAATAATAAAGCCCACGGCAGACATAAGCGTCTTTTCCGTATAATGTTCGGGGTTTTCCTCTCCCGGGGGGGATCTGAATTTGCGCTTTGCTGTGTGCAACATATAATTCGTAAAAAAATTATCGTAAATCGATAAATTATTATTGACAAATGCATTTTTCTGTGTATAATCAAATTATCGATAAACATTAATTTCATCTTCATAGAAAGAAGGAAAGCAAAATGGATAACAAGAAACTCATAAAAACCACAAAAGTAATAGACAGATGCCTTAAGATTATTTCCGGTTTTCTCAAAGCGGGAATTATCGTATGTGCGGTATTTTTCATACTGCTGCTTATCTTCGGTGAGAAAATAATAGCCTCCGCATCCAAACTTGATTTCGGCATGCTTACCATTACTACGGAGGAGGCATTTATTCCTTCCTTTGACTCCCTCAGGCCGGGAATTGCCTTTTCTCTTGCAGCGGCGGCAATCATATGCGGGACGGCTCTTTACATTGCCGGAATTATCCGCGGTATTCTGAAGCCCATGCTTGAAGGCCGTCCCTTCGAAGACGGCACCGCAAACAAAATAAGAAAGCTTGCCTTTGCGTGCCTTATCGGCGGATTTGTAATTGAAATATGCAGAAATCTTTCAATATGGTTTGAGCTCCGCGCCTACGATATCGGTAGTATTTTAAGCAGCTCTGCCGTTCGCTCCTTTAAAATCAACTACACTCTCGATACCGGCTTTGCCGTTACCGCGATTCTGCTTCTTCTGCTGTCTCACATATTCCGCTACGGCGAAAACCTTCAGAGAGAATCCGACGAGACTCTGTGAGGTAGGATATGGGTAAAATTATACTGCGTCTTGACCGCGTTATGGCGGACAGAAAAATCAGTCTTAAGGACCTGTCGGAAAAGGTCGGCGTTTCAAATGTAAACCTTTCCAAAATGAAAACGGGCAAAATAAGCGCAATACGTTTTTCTACACTTGAGGCCATCTGCGAGGCTCTCTCCTGTCAGCCCGGTGACATTCTTGAGTATTCGGATGAAAACGAGGAATAGGCCGGGATTCATACTCCATATTCCCTTATTCCACTAACATACGATTATTATTTTTAATTTACTCTATCATTTCGGATGACAAAATGCGGAATTTATGCTATAATCAATTATAGATATTTTAGCCTTATGGCTTTAATATTATTATCTTTATTTTTCAGGAGAGTGCTTTTTGATTAAGTACGGAACAATGGAGATTGTAGAGTAACCGGGAGGTTGCGGCTACAATCAAACACAGCCTCCCGCTTAAATGCAGTTGACGTTAACAACATTCAGGAGGAAAAACAATGAATAAAAATAACATTACAATTCGTTTGGAAAGAAAAGAAGAATACCGCGAAACAGAAAACCTTGTAAGAGAATCGTTCTGGAACGTATACAGACCCGGCTGTCTGGAGCATTATGTACTGAACCAATTGAGAGATGACCCCGATTTCGTTAAAGAGCTCGATTTTGTTATGGAAGAAAACGGAAGGCTTATCGGGCAGAATATCTTTATGAGAGCCGTTATCAAAGCAGATGACGGAAGAGATATCGATATTATGACCATGGGGCCTATATGCATTACACCGGAGCTCAAGAGAATGGGATACGGCAAAATATTGCTTGATTATTCTCTGGAGAAGGCTGCGGAAACAGGCTGCGGTGCAGTATGCTTTGAGGGCAACATAGACTTCTACGGAAAAAGCGGCTTTACTTATGCCGAAAGCTTCGGAATCCGTTACCATGGATTGCCGGAGGGCGAGGATGCCTCCTTTTTCCTGTGCAAGGAGCTGACACCGGGATATCTTGACGGGGTCAGCGGCGAGTATGCCACACCTGCGGGCTACTTTGTTGATGAAGCGGAAGCCGAGGAGTTTGACAGGGCCTTTCCATACAAGGAAAAGCTTAAGCTTCCCGGGCAGCTCTTCTGACTTAAAACGAATATGACCTGAGGGCGGGGGGATTTACTTCCCCCCGCTTTTTTACGGAGGGCGATAAATCTTCGGTTTTTAAGCATGGGTATCGTCAGCAAAAAGACGGAGCTCCGATTTTATCTCCCGGTAAGTTGACAAAGGTCCGGAATTGATTATAATGAAAACAGTCGGCACTTTGAGGAGGCACTTCTCTTTTTGCCGGAACTGCTATTTTGGGAGGAAATTAAAATGTCCGAAGAAAGAAAATACGCAGGCTGCATCGTTGACAGCCTTTTATACGAGCCGCCTATGAGCGATGAATACAGAAAGATGTACGAGGCTTTCTCAAAAAGACAGCTCTGGATTGACGGAAATCTTGTTCCCGGAGCATTTCAGATGAACACCGCATGGTATGTTCAGGCCCCCGAAGAGCCCACAATGTTTGCAGAGCATGCACATCCCGGAGAGGAGCTTATCGGATTTTTCTCTTCCGACCCTGCCACAAGAGAGCTTGACGGTGAGCTTGAGGTGGTAATCGGCGGTGAGGAATATAAAATTACAAAAAGCACAATCGTGTTTATTCCTTCCAACGTTCCCCATGAGCTTCGCATAAATAAAATAACAAAGCCCGTATTTCACTTCTCTGTTGTAAATACGCCCACCTATGACAACTCCTCTTACAGATAAAACGATTAAAAATTACACCTCCGACAAGGCGATTATCCCTGTCGGAGGTATTTTTTTGCATTATTGTTTTCTTCTGTCTGCAAAGGGGTTATCTGAATAATATCTCCGCTTTGCCTCGTACATTTTTCTGTCGGTATTGTCGAGGACCTCATCGAAGGTATTGTAATCCCCGTCAATCAGATAAGAGCCTGCGGACACGGAAAGTTCATAAGGCTTTTCCCGTTTTCTGCATTCATCAATAAGGCGGGAGTTTATGCTCTTTATAAGCGCATCCGTTTTGTTTTCATCGCAGTCGTAAAGAATCAGGATGAATTCATCACCACCGTATCTTATTACAAGCCCCGTTTCGTTTACGGCAGCCTCAAAAACTCTCGCAGCCAGTACAAGTGCGGAATCCCCCTCCTTGTGACCGAGGCTGTCATTTATGGCCTTGAAGTGGTTAATATCCATCATCACAAGCCTGTAGCCGCTTCGTTTTTTTATTTTAAGTCGGTCAAGAGCGTTAGTAAGGAAAAATCTGTTATAGAGCCCTGTAAGGCCGTCTCTGAAAAGAAGCTCATTCTGAACGCTGAGTGTTACGCAGGAAACAGAGATGGCAATAAATGGGTTAATGGTGGAAATACCGTAAACAACAGTCTGAAGTGCAGCACCAATAAGTGCGGGGATTGAAAAGGCCCAGACAGGAAAAAATTTAAGAAAACCGCTTTTTCTTCTTGCCCTGAAATAAACCAGAACTCCGTAAAACAGAAACACTATTTCAATTGCAAAATAGTACCAGAACATCCATTCACGGGAGTAGAGATTATCTGTGCTGACGGAATAGACAAAAGGCACAAACCGGTTGACTACAAGGGCCGCAGCGCCAAAAGCACTGAGTGAGCCTATTATAGCGGCACTTGTTTTACTGAGAGACACCCCTATATGGGATGTCATGTAGATTATCCAGGCTCCGCCGATGATAATCTCGGATATATACATTACGGCGCTGCCCCAGTACACAACGAAAAACATAAGCCTACCGGGCTTTCCGTTGCAAAGAAAGCATAAGGGGTCCATTACGCAGGCAATGATACTTGTTACAATAAGAACGTGAAATGCCGCATTTTCCTTCGTTCTCCCGACAAATCTCCATGAGCTGCCGAAAATTACAGAAACCAGCAGAACAACGCCCATTATGTTTGCAATTATTATTGCCGTTAAATCGACAGTATGATTCATACCGTTAATCTCCTAAGCAGGCAGGGAAAACCGGCCCTGACGATAATTCATTGATAATAAAGCAAAGGAACCGACAGTTTATATGTAATGATGAGTAATTGTAACAGAATTTGCCCTTTTAGACAAGACATAAATAAACTTAAAAATCAGCAAAGAAATGTGCCGCATCTGTGCTGTATTTGCCGTTTTAAGCGCAAATTGCGCTAAAGCCTCAGGGAGCAGTGCTTGTTTTCGGAATTCGGAGCAAAGAAATATCCACTCCCTCATTTTGAAGAAGCCATAGCTTTTTATCTATGCCCCCCGCATAGCCCGTCAGACTTCCCCTTGAGCCTAGGACTCTGTGACAGGGAATAATAACGGAAATCGAGTTATGCCCGACAGCGCCGCCCACTGCCTGCGCAGAGACAGTTTTCTTCCCCGTTTTTACGGCAATAGAAGTGGCAATCTCTCCGTAGCTTATGGTTTTTCCGAAGGGGATTTTAAGCATTTCTTCTCTTACAAGGGCGGCAAAGGGAGAGCAGAGCATCTTCATTTTCGGGAAGAAGCCGGGGTCCTTACCCGAGAAATAAATATCGAGCCATCGTCTTGTATCCCCGAAAACAGGCAGGTCTTTTTCTTGGGGATTATCGGAAAGACCGAGGGCATAATATTTCTGTCCCTCAAACCACAGCCCCGTAAGATGCTCACCGTCCGAGGCAAGGAGAACAGGGCCCGGGGGGGATAGATAGCGGGCAATGTACTTCATGGTGTTTACTCCCCGAAAAGTGAAATAAATTTTTCAGCCGGGAGATATGTATAATGCTCCGTAACCGTTTTTCCCAGAAGCGGGCAGGGCTTATCGGGCTCTGTATGGTGGTAGGAAAAGCCGAGCTTTTCCGCACAGCGGGCGGATTTTTCATTTCCGTCGAAATAGCCGCACCACATTCCCGTACATCCGCAATCCTTTATTGCGTGCCTTATAAGGGCGACTGCAGCCTCCGGAATGAGGCCCCTTCCCCAGAAGGGCTCCCCTATCCAGTAGCCTATTTCAAGCTCATTCATCAAAACGGAATTTGTATGGGATTTTGAGGTGGGAATAAGACTTATACTGCCGATTGCCCTGTTATCCTCCTTAAGGCAGACGGCATAGGTTTCGTCCTCGGAAAGGACATTTCTGATTGTATACAGGCTTCCTTCAACGCTTTCGTGAGGAGGCCAGCCGCACATAGGACCGACATTGGGATTTTTAGCGTAACAAAAGCAGCTTTCCGCATCTGTATCCTCCCACGGACGGAGAATAAGGCGTTCTGTTTCAATTATCATTTTATCTTACTCCTACCAAATAATTATCAGCGGATAATAAAATCCGTTTCAATTTCCGAAGAGTTTTTATCCCGAAGTGAAAGAAGCCCTCTGAGCTCCGACAGGATTTCATTTTTCGGAATGTGCCTGTCCCCCTCATGTCCGAGAGCGACAAGAGAGGCCGGAGAGCTTTCAAGGATACTTATCTGGGAAACAAGGTGCTGAACATTGTAAATACACCTCCCGCCCTTAAGCTGCGGGCAGAGAGCATCGCCGAGAAATATAATTTCTCCGTTTAATTCAAGGGCAAGGCAGCCCTTTGCGTGGGATGAGGGAAAAGGAATAAGTCTCAGGGAAGCTCCGTCGTTTATTGTAAGCTCATTTTCTACAACCTGACCCCTGCCCACATATTTCAGTGTGTTTTTTCCGAGATAAAGCCCTAAGGAATTTAATCTTTTAAGGTTTAGGATATGGTCGGGGTGAAAATGAGAGATTACCGCATTTACCTCACCGGAGATTTCGGAGATTTCGGAAAAAGCATTTTCCGATGCACCCACATCGTAAAGCCATGTGCTTTTCTCCCCTTTTATTATAACAACATCAGAGGAAAGGGGCTCATCCTCGGAGGGAATGTATCCGATTATATCATTCATTTTTTATCCGTTCAGGCCTCCGGCTTTCCTTACATATCTGCGGACAAAGCTTGTGAATACTTCAACGGCGGGAGTTGAAAGCTTCGGTGCGATATAAAGGAGCCTCGTCCTCCCCCTCCAGCCTCTTAAAGGAACGGAAACAACGCCTTTTTCGGGCACCGGCTTCACAAAAAACTCCGGCATTACTCCGGCCCCGGAGGCCAGCAGGTTTCTTATATACAGTGAATTAATGCATTCCTCAAATCGAAGAGTATAGTTTTCACGGCTTATATCCATTACTCTGAAAAACGGCAGCTTCTCTCCGTCCGAAAGATAATCAAGGGCAAAGGCTTTGTTAAAAAGCAGGGTTCTGCCTCTGAGCTCATCTATGGAAACACTGCTTTGATGGGCCAGGGCATCATTTTCACTCATACATACGGAAATGCCGTCTGTTTCGGCAATTTCGATTACCTCAAAAAAGTCCCTTGAAAAGCGTGAGGCTATTCCGTCATCGAAATTATCCGAGGAGGTTGAAATGAGGAAGGTGCAGTCTATCATACCCTCGGCAAGATATCTTGTTAAGGCTTTATACGATTCATAAACAGTGAAAAAGACCGTATTGGGGCTATCCAGCATAAATTCGGACATAATTGCGGAGGTATATGGCTCCGGGAGCCTTGAGGTCATTCCCACATTTATGGTTTCCGAGGTGCTTTCCAGCATATTGAGCTTTGCCTGCATAAGCGAGCTTGTATTAACAAGCTTCTGGATAAGCGGGAAAAGAGCCTGACCGCTTTCCGTAAGCTTCAGGGATGTTCCCGCTGTAGTTCTTTCAACGAGCACAGTGCCAAGCTCTTCCTCAAGCTTTGCAAGTCTTTTGGACAGAGCTGAAACAGAGACACCTGCGGCCTTTGCGGCCTCGCCGAAGCTTCCGTAGCTGAAAAGAAGCGTTACTGTATTAAACTCGTTTATTTTCATATCAGCTTTGCCTCTTTGGAATATTCTCTTGAGAATTCAACAAATTTTCTGACATTGAGGTTCGGATTGTTTTTATTATATACAAGAACGGTGAAAACGGGACTTCTCAGCCTTTCAATGGGAACGAAAACAACATCGTCTGTTTCCTCCCGGGGAGGTATTGTTGCAATCGGAATAATTGCACGGCCGGATGCAACGTATTTATAAACAAGCTGTCTGTTCATAAAATCCATTTGCTTTACGTTTTTGATGTTTTCTCCGTCCTCATCCGGAATTAGATATCTGAAAATGCCCATTATGTTCTGACTGTCTTCGAGGGTGCGGTTAAAAATAAAAATCTCATTCTGAAGATCCGTAAGCTTTACCTCGGCATCGTTTGCATGAGGATGCTTTTTACTCAGTCCGACATACTTTTTATCCTGAAAAAAAACGGGAAAATAAGACAGACCGAGGCCATATATACTGCGGGAAAGCTCGTTTTCATCGGAAAGACCGCCAATCCAGAAAATAAAAGCACAGTCAAGCTCTCCCCTTGATACCATTTCCGTGAGCGTCTCTCTGTTGCGGATTACCTGATTTATTCCCATTTCCGGGAAATTCATCCTGAAGGCGGATATTATCTCCGTTTCACCTGCCGTCCCAAACAAAGCTCCGTAGCCTATATTAAGCTCATCACCCGTGGCTTTTTTTATTCTGTCCGAGAGCAGAAGAATCTGGTCATAGGTATCCACGATATTGTCGATGTACGGCATTACAGACCGTCCCACGGAGGAAAACTCCGTATGAACCGACTTGGTTCCTCTTTCGAAAATACGAAGTCCCAGAGTCGCTTCGACTCTCGAGATGCGTTTGGATATTGTCGATGCGGACTGGAATGTATCGAAGGCTGCCTCTGTCCAGTTTTTTGCCTTTGAAACTGCCATAACAGCCTTATAATCGCCTATGTCAACGGAGGAGCTTCTTGAAGTTTCCCCGGACATCTCCTTTAACGATACAGCATCGGACGGGCATATACACACACAGGCACCGCAGCCTGTACAGTCAGCCGAAACAAAAGGATAATACTGTCCTTCCTCAATGCAGTGTCTCTCGCAGACATATCTGCATTCACCGCAATTATTACATTTTTTATGCAATATTACAGCCTTTTTCAAAGCATAGCGCCTCCGTAAAAGTTTGTTTTTCTATTATAAAATAAAATGAAATAATTTTCAATGTTACGGATATAAAAAAACGCGGGGGGGTGGAAAGATGGGCTAAGTCTTAAAGAGCCGAAATAAGCACGGGAAAAATCGGGTGGGAAAGAAGATAAATTACAATTTCCGAAACGGAATATTTATCTCCCAAAAAGAATGGAAAAAGCATCGCTTAAGCCTGTTTTTTACCATTTTGGCACAATTGATGTGTTGTATTCCGGGGGGCAATATGTTATAATGTGCCACAATAGTAAAATTATTGATAATAACATAGAAGCATTGTATCTTTTGCTCTGTCTTACGGGAAGAAAAAGGAGGAAAAATATGTCGCTAAACAAAAACAAATGGGGTGACTGGGCAAAGGCCCCCGAGGCTATTGCTCTTTCACAGTGCAAGGAGACAGTTGAGACCGAGGTTCTCGTTGTAGGCGCCGGAATGGCGGGTATGTTCTGCGCATACAGCTCTGCCGAGTGCGGCAAAAAGGTTACCGTTATCGAAAAAACCGGGGCCTATTCCGCAAGAGGCTTTAATATCGGCGTTGCAGGCTCTTCCTATATGGAAAAAATGGGCGTTAAATACGACCTTGATGAAATTCAGAGAGAATGGCTCAAGCGCTGTGGAAACCGCTGTGACGAAAGAATAGTCCATCTTTTCCTTGAAAAGAGTCCCGAGGCCATGAACTGGCTTCTTGAGGTCCTGTCAAGACCCGAATATGCCGTACGCACCGAGCTCAACGCCTGCGCATATCTGGGTGAAACCTATAAGGAAACCTACGGAACCCATATTTTCCTTGACGGCCCCATATCACGTCAGGGCAAGTTCGGCGGAATGAACGATGTAATCGAGCCTCTTTACTGCGAAATGAAGAAGATGGACAATGTTACCTTCCGCTT
>JAKSPP010000120.1 GCA_024404735.1 Oscillospiraceae bacterium
TTCCTCAAAAAAAGGGAGCCCTGCAAAAATTCTCATTTTGCAACACTCCCTTTCGTTTTTTATTAATTATCTTTTATTGGTACTTAAATAATTGAAATGGCAAAAAGTGTTTTTTTATTGCTAAATAGTTGAATATATGCTATTATTCAAAAAGATATACTATTGAGAATGGGGGGAGTATGTTAAAATGTCCGATAATACCTCTTCCCGCAGTATATCCCTTATTATGCTCAAGTGTATCTGCTGTTTTTGCGTGATTACGATTCATGCCGCATCCCCGTTCCTTAAAACGGATGTCGGAAGTCTTAATTTCTTCTTTGCGGCTGTATGGAGCACTCTGTGCCGTTTTGCCGTTCCGGTTTTTCTGATGATAACCGGTGCACTGCTATTAAGCCCCGACAAAGAGCTTTCCATAGGTAAAATATTTAAGTCATATTTCCTTCGGATTTTAATATGCCTTTTCTTCTGGACGATAATATACGAGCTTTTTCTCATAGGCGCAAATTACATCTTCTTCGATAATTACAAGCCCGGAATATGGCGCAGCGCCCTATACAGAGTACTTAGCTTCAATCACCATTTTCATCTGTACTATCTTCAGATTCTGTTGCTTTTGTATGCTCTTCTTCCGATTCTGAGGGCCTTTGTTAAAAACGCCGGTGATGAGCTTCTTATCTACGCTCTTGCACTGTGGTTTGTTCTCGGAATTATCTTTCCCGTTCTCTTCGGATTTGAGCTTTTCTCATCTGTTTCGGGAATCCCTTCCCAGTATCCTCTCAGCCTTCTTTACTGTGCTCCCGGCTATGCTCTTCTGGGCTATTTCCTGAAAACACGGTCCGGAAAAATCAGACCGAGGATTTTTGCCCTCCTTTTTCTTGCGGGCTTTCTGTCTCTTCTTTTAATACTCTGCCTTGCTTCAAAGAGAGAGGGTGAGCTTGCCTCCTCCTGGCTTGACGTTAATACGCCCTCTGTATGCCTCGAGGCTGCGGGTATTTTCGGCTTTGTCTGCTCTCTTGAGGGGCAAATAAAGCTCAGAAGGTTTGCTGTTTTGCTGTCCTCGGGAAGCTTCTGCGTTTTCCTTGTACATCATTTCTTCATAATGGCATTTCAGGCCTTGCTTCCGGATATTTACTCCAAAGGCTCATTTATTCTTATTCCGCTTCTGTCGCTTGCCTGCCTGTCCGGAAGTCTTCTCGTTTACTTAATCCTTCATAAAATTCCGCTATTCCGAAAATATCTTATATGAAAGGGGAGAACAAAAATGAATAATAAGCTTATTACGGTTCTTTCCCTCATTGTAATTCTTCTTCTGGCTCTGACGCTGATTCTCTTCCTGACGCAGTATGTTTTCCCGCCGGAGCCCGAACCCGAACCGGAGCCGGAGCCCACGGAAACGCCGGAGCCGGAGCCCGAATTATATAATGCCTCAATAGTGTTCAGAGCTCAGAATGCGGATAAAAATGTCGTTGAGGCAAGCCTTGTCGGAGCGGAGTGCTTCGATTATACAGACAATTTAAGTCTCGGAACATTACAGAAAATCGAGTATTCCGAAAATGAAGACGGAACTCTTGATGCGCTGATTTATATAGACGGCGGGGCCTTTGAAATATCCCCCTATGGTCTTGTCAGCCCGAAGGGCTATGTTGCCGTGGGGCACACCGCAGTCATCTACGTCGGTATGGCAAAATATTACTGCCCCGTTTATTCTATTGAAATAGGCGAGCAGGTAATAGAAAAATAATTCAATGATTAATGTGTAAATAAGTATAATGGATATAGCGGAGGTAGTATTATGTATCAGTTTCCCCCTGTAACGGATCGTGTCGCAAGATTGAGAGCAGAGTATCGCGACACCACGCCTTACATCGACAGTGAGAGAACAAGAATCGTAACAGAATTCTACAAGGCAAATCCCAACGAAGTTGATATCATTAAGCGCGCAAAGACTCTCTACAACATTCTCACTCAGTGCACTATTCGCATTGAGCCCGATGAGCTCATCGTCGGAAACACAGGTAAGTACAACAGAAACTGCATGATTTTTGCGGAATATAACGGCATTGACTGGATTAAGCGCGAGCTTGAGACAGGCGTATTCGATACCCGTAACAGCCAGGAGGGCGCCTGCATTATGCCTCAGGAGGACAGAGAGTATTTCCTGTCCGTTGCAGACTTCTGGCATGTCAACTGCGTAGGTGGCGTAACCACAACCTATATGCCTCCCGAGTACGAGGCAATAGGAATGACGGGAACCCTTACTCACGGCCCCTGGAGCAGAAACCAGACCCACGGCCATTACAACACCAACATCCGCAAGGCCGTTGACAAAGGCTTTGGAGCCATCAAAAAAGAGGCTCAGGAAAAGCTTGCGGAAATGAGTGGAAAGATTGGCACAGACAAGGCCGAGAAGTTCTTCTTCTACAGCGCCGTTGTTATCTGCTGTGATGCCGCCATTGCTTACTCCAAGAGATTTGCAGCCGAGGCGCGCAGACTCTGTGAAATCGAAACAAGCGAGAAGAGAAAGGCAGAGCTCCTCAAAATTGCCGAGTGCATGGACTGGATTATGGAAAATCCTGCCCGTAACTTCTATGAGGCTGTTCAGGCCTGCTATCTTTACACTCTCATTCTCTGCATTGAAGGTGCATTCCTCGGCCTCACCATCGGTCGCTTTGACCAGCACGTCGGTGATTACCTTGAGCGTGAACTCGCCGAGGGTACGATTACAGAGGACGAGGCTCAGGAAATCGTTGACTGTTACTGCCTCAAGGTCGGTAACCTCATCGGCGGCGGCGCAAAAGAGTTTATGACTGCAGCCGGTGCTTACTCCAACAATATGCGTCTTACCCTTGGAGGTAGAAAAAAGGACGGCACCGACGCAACCAACCATGTCACATACATGACGCTCAATACCATGGCAAGACTCAGGCTCCATGACCCCAACACATCTCTCTGTGTCCATGACGAGACTCCTCTCTCCCTGTGGGAGGTCGGGATGGGGACGAACGAGCGCTGCGGAGGCAAGCCCACCATCGAGGGCACAGACCTCATGATTAAGATTATGCAGAAGAGAGGTCTTGAAATTGAGGACGCAAGAAACTTCTGCCTCATCGGCTGCGTTGAGCTCTCCGGATCCGGCTGTGACTGGTGTAACGTCTCCGGCCCCTTCTCAAAGGCATTTATGACCTTCCCCGGCGTTGTTCTTCTTGCCATTAACGACGGTAAGAATCCCAAGAACGGAGTTCAGGGCGGTCTTAAGACAGGCTACCTCTACGAGATGGAGACCTTCGAGGATGTAAAGAAGGCCTTCTCCGACCAGCTTGAGTACATAATGAACTGGCATCTCACCTTCGATACACTCATTGAGTATATCGGCAACCCCAAGGTTCCTCTGCCCATAGCCTCCGCCACTATGGACGGCTGTATGGAAAGCGGAAGAGATATGATGACAGGCGGCGCCAAGTATAACTCCACAGGTACTGCCGCAATCGGTATCGGAACCACCATCGACAGCCTTGTTGCAATCAAGTACGCTGTTTTCGATAAGAAGTTTTGCACAGCCCGAGAGCTTTACGATGCCGTTATGGCAAACTGGGAGGGTTATGAGGACCTCCGTATGCGCATCCAGAACGAGACTCCATTCTTCGGAAACGGCAATGAGTACTCCGATG
>JAKSPP010000121.1 GCA_024404735.1 Oscillospiraceae bacterium
GCATTTACTATAAGCTTAATATAAAGCTGTCAAAGGAAAAGGCACAAGATGCCTGCTCCGAGGCCGCCCGCAGGGACAGCCCCATTCTCATAGAGCTTTACAAAAGCGGAGTTCTGGGCAAAAAGAGCGAGGAAAATCTCTTCGACCTTATCTCTTGCTTCAATGAGCTCCCACGGGAATCCGCCGCCGGCGGTCTTCTGACGGTCTGGCACAATATGGGCTACGGCAAATATGTGCACAGAAACAAGCTTGATGCGGGAAAACTGCAGATTCTTCTTCTCCTTGCAAAAAACGAGGATAACCCCCTTGCACTTCTGTCAAGGCTTGATGAACTCCGTGAAATAATCCTTGCCCACAGAAATTCTTCGGAGGTTTCCCTGACTCTCTCCACCATTCACTCCTCAAAGGGCCTTGAGTACGATAATGTTTACCTTCTTGATGTCCTTGACGGAATTTTGCCCTTCAAGGCGGAGGGGGAGCTTGAAAAGGATGAGATGAGGCTGTTTCAGGAGGAGCGCAGGCTCTTCTATGTGGGCGTTACAAGGGCAAGGCACGGCCTTAACCTGTTTTCCGTGGCGGGGGAGGCCTCAAGCTTTGTTTCCGAGGCGGAAAAGCTCCTTAGGGGCACTGCGATGGGTGAAAAATCCGCCCCCGCCTCCGAAATGGCGAAAACCCACCTTGTCGCCTCCGAGCTTAATCCGGGCGACAGAGTAAAGCACAAATTCTTCGGCCCCGGCCTTGTTACTGCCATCGAAGGCAGCCACATCTCCGTCCGCTTTGACGAAAGCGGCGAAACCAAAACCTTCCTCTCCGGCGCCGCGCCGATGAAGAAGGAGTAAAGGGCGGCAAAAAGCAAAAAAGAACAAAAAAGGGAGTGTTGCAAAATGAGAATTTTTGCAGGACTCCCTTTTTTTGACGAAAAAACAGGCGAAAACGGCAAAATGCGCTGTGGTCAGGTACAGGCTGGTCTTCCAGCAACCACATAAAGTCTACCCTGTACCGGCAGGCTTCCTCCATCTGTCTCGTCGAGTAGATCCCGCACTCGTATGCGTATGCCGTTACCTTGAACATCACCTTGGGATCGACCACCGATTTTCTCCCTTTCGGTGAATACGCTTCGTACAGTTCCCTGTAATCCAGTTCCTCAAGCTGTGCGCTGGTGCGTCGGACAGGTGCGTTCTCCGGTAACAATATTTCTGAATTTAATGCAAGAACCAGTTGACCATTGCGTTCAAATGATCTAAACTGTTCTTGCTGTTCTATATTCTTCATACCTTTATTTTACAGCAAAAGAGAAGCACTGAAAACCTTTTCTTAGGTCTCAGTGCTTCTTTTTTTAGCGCTTTTTTGCAACGCGCCCTGCACTCATTTGAAGAGAGCTGACTATCATTACAGCTATCGCTAAATCAGTCGATTCTCTCGACACCTACGGCATGCTCTGCCCAGTATTTGTCACAGGCCTCTTCAATGAGATCTGTAATATAATTCATACATGCAGGGAAGGAACCGTAGGCTCTGTGAAGAGCGATGCATTTGACGCAGTTGCCATGATAACGGCAGTCTCCCTGCTTGCACTTACATGCGCGATTCTTGGGATCCCTTACTATTCTGCCCCACATATCGAAAATTCCCTGCCAGTTTTCCTTGGGAATAGCCTCAACGAGGTTAGCGCGGGTCTTTTCAGGATCATGAGGATCTATGAGAGATTCATCATTTTTATCTGACTGAATATTTTTATGCATGTTGTAACGGTATTCCGCAGGAACACCCTTCTGCATTTCCTCATCAAGAGGACGAAGGCAATCGGGGAAGCCGTCATAAAAGCGGTGGAGCGTTGCACAGAACTGGCAGTTATGATTGTTTCTGCAGCCTGTTCTTGGGCAGGTGCAGTACAGCTGTGCGGGATCACCGGCAACCTTATCCCACTCATCACGGAGCGCATTTTTCTGCTCATCCGTCATTTCTTCCCAGGGGATTCCCGTTGGGTTCATCTTTTTAAGACGTTCATCATTAAATCTGCTCATAACTAAATCCTTTACTCCGTGAATAGATTTCTTAAAAAGCGGAATTGCCCGCATTTCAGATTGTAATGATTATACTACTGCCTGACGCTGTTTACAAGTGCAAAGGGAGTCCTGCAAAAATTCTCATTTTGCAACATTCCCTTTTGCTTACTGTATTATCCGTTATTGTACATATTAGGCCAAAATTGTGTAATAAATGCCCGAAAGGCCTATTATAAATAAGATGATGTTAATAAATCTCCCTGTAGGGCGCGGATTCCTATCCGCGCCGCAAAGGTTACGTAACCACCAATTGAAAATTTAAGCTGTACAGTTCACAAATCCCCCGATATTCCCATATGAATTCAGGAGGTTAATATGAAATATTTGCCCACGCTTCTGGTGACAATAATTATCTTTAAGCTTCTCTTTTCAAAGAAAAAAAGAAGATATCGGAAAAGGCGTTATATCCGGTATAAATCGCGCACTGCCCGAATAAAATCTAATTACACAAATTCAAAAAAGTTCAAAACCGCAAGACAAAGGGGGCGGTATGAGCTTAAAAAATATAAAAAATCCCAGTATCTCAATTCCGAGTATTACGCAAAAACTCTTTTGCCGTGGAAGACCATCGAAACCGACAAGGGCAGAAAAGGGGAGTATGAGGTGTATGCAAGGCTTGCGCAGCTGGACGGGCCGAGAGACTTTTTCTTCAATGTTTATGTTCCCCGTGATGACGGAACCACAACCGAGGCGGATATAGTTATGGTTCACCCGAAGGGCCTGTTTGTCTATGAAGTAAAAAACTATGAGGGCTGGATTTTCGGAAGATTTGAGCAGGCAAACTGGACTCAGTGCCTGCCCGGTCAGTTTGAAGCTCAGAAATTCAAGTTTTTTAACCCCATAAAGCAAAACAATGTCCATGTAAAGGCACTGTCCGAATATCTCGGCCTCCCAAGGGAAAGAATTATTCCCATAACAGCATTTTCGGATGCCTGTGAGTTTAAGGATTTGTCCGGAACCGATGGCGGCAAGGTCCCGAATTTATGTAAATTCTCCACGGTGTTTGCCGCAACAGAGCTTGCGATAATGCAGTCAAAATACGAAATGACAGAGGATGAATATTCGTCGCTGTGCCATGAAATCGAAAATCTCTGCAATGCCGACGAGGCGACAAAAGCCGCGCACATTCTGCATGTAAGGGAGCAGCAGGAAAAGGCGAGGGCAAGATTTGCCGGAAATAAAAACAAGCCCGCTGCGGAAGACGGTGAAGAGGATACGAGGGAAGAGGCAGAACTTCCCGAAACCGTGCAGGCTGATACATCCGAAGCTTCAAATGATGAGGGCAGGACTCCGGGCGAAGAGCCTCCGTCAGACGCCACCGTGAGAGTACTTTGCCCCTCCTGCGGCTCGGAGATAAAGCCCTGGGAGGGCGGTGTCTGCCGCCTGTGCGGAACTTGCGTCGGATAATTATGTACCGACGCTCCATCGTATTCGCCTGTCCACGAAAAAACAATTGCATTTCTCTGCGCGGCGCGGATGGGAATCCGCGCCCTACAAAGGTGCGTTGATTGTAAGTTTAACATTTCCAAAACGCTTTACTGCCCAATATAATTTGCCAGACTGTCCCTCCTCAATGTTTACCCGTC
>JAKSPP010000122.1 GCA_024404735.1 Oscillospiraceae bacterium
TTTTCTTAGGTCTCAGTGCTTCTTTTTTTAGCGCTATTTTGCAACGCGCCCTTTTGCGTATATACTTACAAACGAAGAAATACTGAATTATTTGCTGTTTTCCTTTGCGTAAAACTCAGATGAGTAGCAGTAGAGCTCACTGGAAAGGTCCCACATAGCCTCGGGGTCGCTTCCGAAAATTGCTGCAAGCCAGCCGCCGCCGGGGGCGAATGTATCTACGGAAGCTCTGACCAGGTTAACAATCTCGTCGTGAGAGAACTTCTTGCCGGGGGCAAAGCCCTCAACACCTGCGTAATATCCTATCTTATTGCCCCATTCCTTCTTGTATGCGGGCAGGTCGTTAACACGTCTCTGGAGCTGGAAGAACTCTGCACCGATATCTGCGAAATAGGGGAGGAATCTCTTGTTGGCGCCGCAGTTATGGAACTGATAGATAACGCCCTTGGAATGAGCAAAGTCAATCATCTTTTTGGTGGGCTCATAAAGGAGCTCCTCAAGCATCTTGGGGGAGAAGAAGGTGTCTCTCTCTGTACCCCAGTCATCATGAATGGTAACCATATCTGCGGGGTAAAGAGCAAAGAGCTTATCCATAAGCCATATCATCCAGTCGGCGAAGCGGTCATAGAAGGCCCTGCAGGCTTCGGGCTCAACAAACATTGCCTCAAGAGCCTCTGCAAAACCGCCGAGAAGGTCGGAAAGAGCCTGGAAGGGACCGTGATAGAGGTCGAGATTGATTGCCTTGGTGGGGTCGTACTCATTTGCAACATATCTTTTTGCGCGGTCTTCAATGTTGTACTCGTGAAGATCGGGGAACTTAATCTGATTTTCCCATTCGAGAATATCATCACAGACGCGGGTTCCGATTGTCATACAGGAGCCGCCCGCATTCCTGTCGTAAGTCCAGCTGTTTCCGAATGCATCGTGATAAAGATATCTCTCCTCTTTGGATGCGAGGTTGGGTCCGAGCTGGTAGCCCTCGGGGCCTTCATCATAGATGTTGTACATTTCTATGGTAACCATATCGGTTGCGGTGTTGGGTGCCCAGAGGGGGTTCTTGCGCTCTGCCGCTCTGTGCAGGTTCTCCCTGGGGGTAATGGGAGTCTTAAACTTGGGAAGAATAAGCTCCCTGGGAGAAAACATCATTTTAACCTTCTGAGTTTCGACAGAAGGATCGCCATAAGCAGGTCTGATCATTTCCATTTTACTTTCCTCCATAACAGGATGCCGTAATCCAAGGCAGATGCCTGAAACAAATACGGCTTATCGTCAAATCCGAGGAGCAGCTTTCAGGGCTGCCCCTCGGCCGGATTAAACTATTTTAACAAACTATTTTATCACAGAATCATACGTCTGCGATGTTCATTCTGTCCTTCATATCGGTCTTCTTGGTGGGTCTGATTGCAGCAAAGTCACCCTTTGTTACAACGAGCTCGCCCTCCATAGCGGCCATCTCTGCCCAGTAACCGTCGCAGGGCTTGTCAAGCTGTACGCCTTCTGCAATGAGAAGCTCACGGACGCGGGTTCCGGGGATGTCACGGGGGCGAAGCTTCTCTTCTACTGCGAGGGCGGCTGCAAGGCCGGCTGCATGGCCTGTGCCCATTGCAGGTCCTATGATGCGCATTGCACCATTTGCATGGAACTCGGAGGAGCAGCAACGTCCTGCGGCGAGAAGGTTGTCAACGCCGATGGGGAGGAGGCAGCGGTAAGGAATCTCGCAGTAATCACGGGGATTGGAACGTGCGGGAAGACCGCCGGGAATACCGAAGGGGTGCATATTTGCGGTGCAGCAGATACCCTCGTGCTCTTCTTCCATTACTGCAGAGCCCTGAGGTGCGGGAATGTGCATATGACGCTGGAATACCCAGTAATCGGAGGTGGGGTGATGTGCATCGAACATTTCGGGGAAGCGTGCGATACCATCCTCAAATTTGGTGCCACAGCATACATCGGAGGACTTGAGCATGTACTCACCGAAAATTCTTCTGGAGTCACGTACACCGGGAACAGAGCCCATACCGACAAGGCGGAGGTTCTCAAATCCGGGAACATGGTTCTTAAGGAAGGCGTGGAACTGCTTCATAAGCTGGTGCTGCTCAAGAATCTGACGTGTGAGATCCTCGGGGTCGGTGTTGTGGCAGTAGTAGCTGTGGAAGGAGAAGGTAACGAAGGAGGCATTCTCGGGAGGAGTATTGGGGATGAGAACGCGGAAGAAGTCACCGTGTCTGTTGCAGACATGTCTTGTCATTTCACCGCGGTCAATGGCTTCCTGCTCGAGAACATATACATAGGGCAGGGGATTTGCATTACCCTGTGCAATCTGCTCCTCCTTGTAGGCTGCGGCTGCTGCAAGGTATTTGGGGAGGTTTGCGCCTGCCCAGCGGGAGCCCTGAGTAGTGGACTGGTTGAGACCGGCAAAATCCTGACCGCCGACTTCAAAGGGAACGCCTGCTACAGCGGAGACATCTCCGTCACCGGTAGCGTCAATGTAAATCTTTGCCTTTACGCGGAGAAGACCGCCCTTGGTGTAGAAGTAAATGCAGCTGATATTTGCACCGTCCATCTCAACATTGATGAAGGTGGAGTCATAGATAATGCGGCTTCCGGCCTCAAAGAGCATATCTTCGAGAACGATTTTGCCGTACTCGGGCTCAAAGGAGGGGTTACGGTAGTAGTTCTTGGAAGGGTCAATCTTGCGGAGCTGACCAATTTTGTCAAGTCTCTCTGCGAATTCAAGGCAGATGCCCTCAATGCCGCCGGCTATCTGAGGAACATAACCGTTTGTTGCAAGACCTCCGAGGGTTGTGCCCTTTTCAAAAAGGATGGTGTGCATGCCCTTTCTTGCGGCTTCGATTGCTGCAGCACATCCGCCTGTACCGCCGCCGATAACTGCAACATCACAATATAAAGTCTTGTAAACATCCATTGTAGTATTCTCCTTAATATATATTTACTATTATTATTTTACTATAGTATATTTTCCGACAGTGTTATAATATCAAATGAGTACAATAACAGCAAATCATTTTTTAACACATTTTATTCCGAAATAGAAAGCAAAGCGCGTACTCTCCGAAAATTGCAAAATAAAAAAGTCCCTTTTTCCGGAGAAAATGAGACTTTTTTGTGAAATTATCGATAGCTGCGGAATGCTTTTGATGCTTCTTCTTCAATATACTTGGTGAAAAGCTTCAGTGCTCTTGATGCGTTTGTCCTTTTGTAAACATAGTAAAGTGAAACAGGTGTGGGATTTTTGCACTCCATGGGAATAAATACAACATCCTCAATTTCTTTCGGGACGAAGGTTGAGAGGGGGAGAACTCCGAGACCTTTTCCTACATAGCGCAGTGCAAGCTCAGGCTCAACAAAATCAAGATACTTAACATTAATGGGTGTTTCAAAGCCCATCATTCTCTGAAGCTCTTTTCTGCGTCCGTTATCGAGAAGGTACTGGGAGCTGAGAAGGAAGTTTTCGTTTTTAAGCTCATTTAATCTGCTTGCGGGAATAATCGGTAATGATGCCATAGGATGATTTTTTGATACTCCGAGATGTACATCCGAAGTGGAGAATACCTCAATAATGGCAATGTTTTCAGTATTCAGCTTG
>JAKSPP010000123.1 GCA_024404735.1 Oscillospiraceae bacterium
CATCGAACTGCTCAACCGCTATGATTTTGATGATATCTGCCTTTCTCTGAAGGCGTCCGAGGTCCCTCTGACCATCGAAGCCTACAGGCTTGCATCGGAAAAATTCCCCTACCCACTTCATCTCGGAGTAACCGAAGCCGGTACGGAGTACGGGGGAATCATTGCCTCCGCAGCCGGTATAGGAACCCTCCTTTCCGAAGGAATAGGGGATACCATAAGAGTCTCCCTGACGGCTGAGCCGGAAAGAGAGGTTAAGGCGGCTAAGGAGCTTCTTCGCTCACTGGGACTTCGTAAAAACGGAGTTCACATTACCTCCTGCCCAACCTGCGGAAGAACGGAAATCGATCTTATAGGAACCGCTAAAAAAGCGGAGGAGCTTTTATCCTCCTGCAAGGCGGATATAAATGTTGCCATAATGGGCTGTATAGTAAACGGCCCCGGCGAAGCAAGGCACTGCGATTACGGTCTTGCCGGAGGAAAGGGCGAGGCTGTACTGTTCAAAAAAGGCGAGATTGTTGCCAAAGTACCCGAGGAGCAGATGCTCTGCGGGCTCATTGAGCTTATGAAGAAGGATGGAATTGAGATATGAATATGCTTTATCTCGACAAGGCTTTTCCCGGTATACTCGACTCCCTCCGGGATGTGGAGGCCACAAGCATCGCATTTGACAGAGAGCTTCTTCGCCTTCACATCGAAGCAGAATCAAGGGAATACTACTCCGATTCCGAAATAAACAGAGCCGAGGAGGCGCTTAAGAAGGCCTACTGTCTCGATGAAGCAAGAATCAGAATATCATATATCCTTCCGGCTCCTTCGGAAAATCAGGGCGAGGCAAAGCCGAAGAACGGGGAAAAGGACCCCGATGCTCCCAAAAAGGAGCGTGACAAGGGGCCGAAGCCGGATGACGATAAAATAATACTCGGCAAGGCCTGCTCCTTTGTTCCGATGCCCATTAAGGATGCCCTCAGGGCAGAGGGGGATGTCTGTATCCGCGGTAAGGTTTTTGCCTGTGAGTCCCGCGAAATACCCAAAAACGAAGCGGAGCTTATGGCCTTCTTTATCGGTGACAGCAGCGGGGCCCTCGCTGTATCCAAATACTTTTCGAAGGAAGATGCCAATCTGGGTACCTACAAAAAGGTCAAGGATGATATGTATCTGAAAATTCAGGGTTCCATAAAGCCCAGTAAATATAACGGCGAGATGACGATGAACCCCAAGTCCATCGAAATTTCCGAACGCCCTCCCGTAAGGGAGGATAAAGCGGAGAGGAAGCGCTCGGAGCTTCATCTTCATACCCGCTTCTCCACAATGGATGCTCTGACGGACGTCGGCGCTGCCATAAAAAGAGCAGAGGCATGGGGCCACCCTGCAATTGCCATAACGGACCACGGCTCTGCGCAGGGCTTTCCCGATGCGTGGAAGGTTGCGCCCGGAGCCAAGACCAAGGTAATCTACGGTATGGAAGGCTATCTCATTAACGACGTTGATGAGCGCCTTGCCGTGCATGGAAAGAGCTCCCTTCCCCTTGACTCCGAATTTGTTGCATTTGACGTTGAAACGACAGGCCTTCGTCCAAATAAGGACAGACTGACAGAAATCGGCGCTGTTATTTTCAAGGACGGTGAGATGAAGGAAACCTTCGGGACCTTTGTTAACCCCGAAATGCCCATTCCCGATAAAATCGTTGAGCTTACGGGTATCCATGACAGTGACGTAATGTCCGCCCCGAATGAGGCAGAAGCTCTCAGGGCATTTATGGAATTTTGCGGTGACAGACCCGTTTTCGCCCACAATGCCGACTTCGATATTGGCTTTCTTCATGCCGCCGCCGAGGGAAATGGCATAGATTTTGCCCCTGTTTACTGCGATTCCCTCGTAATGGCTCAGGCTTTGCTTCCGGAGCTTAAGAGATATAAGCTCGATATTGTATCAAGCTTCCTGGGACTGCCTGATTTTAATCATCACAGAGCCTATGACGATGCCACTGTCGTTGCGAGAATAATGGGAAAATTCTTCCCCATGCTTCGTGAAAAAGGCGTAAATACTCTTGGAGAAATCGATTCTGTTCTCTCCGAAAGCCGTGAGGGAATAATCAAAAACCAGCGTCCGAAGCATATTATAATTCTTGTTAAAAACCCCGTCGGAAAGAAAAATCTTTATGAGCTTATTTCCGAGTCGTATCTCAAAACCTTCCACCGTAACCCCCTTGTCCTCAAAAGCAGCATAATAAAGAGGCGTGAGGGCCTTATTATAGGCTCGGCCTGTGAATCCGGTGAGCTTTTCAGAAGCATGGTCAGAGGCGCCGGTGACGAGGAGCTTTGCAGAATAGCGGAGTTTTATGACTACCTTGAGATACAGCCCATATGCAATAACCGCTTCCTCATTGCCGAGGGCAAGGCAGAAAGCGATGACGATTTAAGAGAATTCAATCTGCGCATTGCGAGAATCGCCGAAAAGCTCGGTAAGCCTTTGGTGGCAACGGGAGACGTTCATTTCCTCGACCCCGAAGACGAAATCCTGCGCCATATTCTTCTTGCGGGTAAAAAATTCGCGGATGCGGATAAGGAGCTTCCCATCTATTTCAAGACAACCGATGAAATGCTTGAGGAGTTTGCTTATCTCGGCCCGGAGCTCTGCGAGAAGGCCGTAATAGATAATCCCAACGACATTGCAATGCAGTGCGAGGATATTGAGCTTCTTCCGAAGGGCCGGCTTTTTGCCCCTGTAATCGAAAACTCCGATACAGAGCTTCGTGACCTTGTTTACGGCAAGATGCATGAGCTTTACGGTGAAAATCCCCCCGCAATCGTTCAGGAACGTGTTGATACGGAGCTTAATACGATTCTCGACCATCATTACGATGTTATTTATATGTCGGCTCAGAAGCTGGTTCAGAATTCCATTGAGCACGGCTATCTTGTGGGCTCACGAGGTTCTGTCGGCTCCTCCATTGTTGCGTTTATGTCCGGAATAACCGAGGTTAACTCTCTTCCTGCACATTACAGATGTCCAAAGTGCAAATATACCGACTTTGAGTCCGGAAAGGGCTTCGGCTGCGGTGCGGATATGGCGGATAAGGTTTGCCCCGTCTGTGGCGAAATGCTGGCAAAGGACGGCTTTGACATTCCCTTTGAAACCTTCCTCGGCTTCCCGGGTTCGGCGAAAACCCCCGATATTGACCTTAACTTCTCCGGAGAGTATCAGGGAAAGGCTCATAAATACACCGAAGAGCTTTTCGGCTCCGACCATGTTTTCAGGGCCGGAACAATCGGCGCCCTTGCGGATAAAACCGCATACGGCTACGTTAAAAAGTACTTTGAGGAGAGAAATGTTACGGCCTCAGAGGCAGAGATAATGCGTCTTGCACTGGGCTGTGTCGGCGTTAAAAGAACAACAGGCCAGCACCCCGGCGGACTTGTTGTTATACCCCAGGATATGGATGTA
>JAKSPP010000124.1 GCA_024404735.1 Oscillospiraceae bacterium
GTATTTCTTTTTGTTATTAAGTGCGATGTGCTCTGCAAGTGTCAGATACATGGCATCAAAGCCACTTTCCGATACGGAGGCGGCAATAAGCGAGGCGAGGAAGGTCTTGCCCGTTCCCGTTCCGCCTCTGAAAATAAGGTTTATGGATTTTCTTGAGAAGCCGGAGGCATATTTTTTGCAGACATTGAGAATGTTTTCCATTCTGTCTCTGTGCTCCGGCGGGTAATATTCAAGCCTGAAGGAGTCAAAGCCGTTTGCAGCTAAATCAATTCCGGACAAGCGAAGGCTTTTTGCCTTCTCCTCCTCAAGAAGCTGCTTAAGGCAGGAGCAGCTTCTGCCGTCGGAAAGATAGCCCGTATCGCGGCAAAAACGGCAGGTGTAAACTCCGTCAAGATAATCCTCGCCCAGTCCGGCTTCCCTTAAAATCCGGGCCTTTCTGTCACAAAGAGCCTCACTTTCCCTTTTTATCTCCGCAATAAGTCCCGCGGAATTCTTGTCAAGGGCAACGCTTATTATTTTACCGATTAAGGACCTGAGCTTCGAGTCTATTTCCTTTATTTCCGGGTAGGAAAGATACACGTCTTTTTTCCTTTTTTCGGCAATAATTTCGTTTTCGGCCCTGATTTCCGCAAGACGGGCCATTGCCTTTTCATAGGAGTTTGAAGAGTTTATCAAGGTATATAACCTCCCTTAGTGTGCTCTTAAAGCAATTCAAGCAGTTTCTTGTATTTATCTGCCTCGTTCTCTTCCTGTGCGGAGGCATTACCGGCAGAAGAGCCGTATCTTCTGTCTCCCGCATTTATTTCCTCGGGAGTATGGAGGTTTGCCGAATGCCAGTTGCATATAATGCTGTCCATATACTTCCAGGTAAGTCTGCCTGTTCTGACAACCGTCCTGTCATAGGCAACTGCTATGGCTTCTGCGGGGAAGCCGAAGTCAATCCATTTGGCAATGTATTCTCCCTCCGTTTTTGAGAGAGCTCTGCCCTTTATCTGAAGAAGGGAAGCAATTTCGTGCAGCTTCTCTGCCTTCCGTTTCTGACTTGCGATATATTCCTCGGCGGCTTCAATGCTTATTATGCCCCTTTCACCCCAGCTTCTTGCCTCTTTTTCAACGCTTCTTATGGGGGGAATTTTGCCCTCACCGTTAGCTTTTCTGTAATTATCGGTGACAAAGGTAATGAGCATTGCGCAGATTTCATGGGGAAGAGCATAGTGGTCAAGCATTCCCAGAAGAAGCTTCATATCCGAAAACGTAACAGTTCGCCCGAAGGTCTTTTCCGTATGCCTTAGAAGTCCGGCAAAATCCGAATCGCTGTCCTTCCTGCGGGCAATATCCTCAGCCGTATATTCGGGCATGCCGACAACCGTGGGCTTATCCTCTTCAAGAAGACCGAGCTTCTTAAGTTTTCCGGCAGCTTTTTTTATTCTTTCTTCACCGATGCCGAGGTCGCTCACCGCTCTCGGAAGAGAAAATGAGCCCACAGCCTTTACGTGAAGGAAAAGAAAAGCGCAGTCCGGGTCCTCCGTTGCAAACAGCTTGTTGGCATCGCTTAATTCAATTGTAATTGTGTTTTCTTTCATAGTGCTTCGCTCCGCATTATTGCGAGTAAAAATATAGAGATATAGTATATCAAAATGAAATGCTTTTCGCAAGATATAATAACAAGATTACAGTAAAAAGCTGTTTTAATCCCCCGGGACTTAACCCCTGCTGAAAATAGGCTATTTTGTACAAAAAAATAATCTCACTTTTGTCAGAATAAAAAAACTAAGTGTTGATTTTCCTATGATGTTTATGTTAAAATACCTTGAATAATTTTGCGCCTGTAATTAATCCGCTAAATTATTCCTTATGTCGGGGGTATATCGGGTCAGGACCCTGTTATGCTCCAAGTGCTTCAATTTATCTATAATGGATTAGGAGAATATATTAATGTCTACTGAAGAATTAACCGGAAAGTTATACGATATTCAGGGCTTTTCCGTTCAGGATGGTCCCGGAATCAGAACAACAGCCTTCTTAAAGGGCTGCCCTCTCCGCTGCCCCTGGTGCCACTCCCCCGAGTCCCAGCAGTATTACCCTCAGCTCAGCTGGATATCCATGCGCTGTCAGGGAACGGAAATCTGCAAGGAGCGCTGCATCAAGGCCTGCCCCAAGGGTGCCGTTGAGCCCGCAGGTGAGAGACTTGACCCCAAGACCAACGAAATGGTAAAGCTCATCCATGTAAACCGTACCCTCTGCGATAACTGCGGAAAATGTGCCGAGGTATGCTATCCCAATGCCCTTTACATCTGCGGCGAGGATTATACTGTTGACAGACTCGTAAAGAGACTTCTTCAGGATAAGCCCTTCTATGACCGTTCCGGCGGCGGTGTTACCATCTCCGGCGGTGAGTGCCTTACTCAGATTGATTTCGTAGTTGAGGTTGCAAAGCGCCTTAAGGCCGAGGGTGTTCATATCGCCATCGATACAACCGGCTTTGCCTCCTGGGAGACCGTTCAGAAGATTCTTCCCTACACAGACCTCTTCCTTTATGACCTCAAGCATATGGATTCCGAAAAGCACAAGGCCGTTGTAGCCGTCCCCAATGAGCCCATTATCGATAATGCAAGAAAGATTGCCGCAGCCGGCGGAAAGCTTCAGATTCGTATCCCCGTTATTCCTCTCTTCAACAGCGATGATGACAACCTCCGTAAGACTGCCGAATTCTGCGCAGAGCTCGGAGATGCCGTTGAGCTTGTTCAGCTTCTTCCTTACCACAATCTCGGCGTAACAAAATACCTCCGTATTTCCGATGATCCCGTTGCAGAGGCAACTCCTCCCTCCGATGAGTTTATGCAGCGTGTAAAGAGCATCTTTGAGGAATATCCCATCAAGCATGTAACTATTCACTGATTTGTCTGTCCCCCTGCATTTCAAAATGCAGGGGGATGACTTGTATATGGTGAGGATTTGATTTTCTTATAAGAACAGTAATTATTTTTATAATACCTTGAAAATTATTTCAGAGTCATTTAAAGAAAGTATTATATAATTCAGAAAAATCGTATTGTTTTAATTGTTTTTGAGGTGAGATATTAATAATGAAAATTCTTGTTGTTGAAGATGAAAAAATACTTGCTGATTCCCTTGCCGACCTTTTAAGCAGCAAGGGCTTTGATGTTGAAACCGTTTATGACGGCGAAAGCGGGGAAGAGTATGCTCTTCTCGGAATATACGATCTTCTTATTCTTGATGTTATGGTTCCCAAAATTAACGGTCTTGAGCTTGCAAAG
>JAKSPP010000125.1 GCA_024404735.1 Oscillospiraceae bacterium
AGCTGATTCGTAATCAGCAGGTCGTGTGTTCGAGTCACATTACCAGCTCCAGAAACGATCGCGGGAAAAATCTGCGGTCGTTTTTGCTTATTAAGACAGTAAAATGCCTCTGCCGGAAAAATGACGGCAGAGGCTTATACATTATATATAATATTGTATTACAAATTGCGGAAAAGGCTTATCCCCTCATTGCGCTCATATAAACATTATAGGCATCAATAAGGCCGGATTCAAAGGGAGTATAGCCTTCATCAAAGGCGTCAGCGGCCTTGCTGCCGTCATAGAGCTCGTCGTGGTCAAGGGGGAAGGGAAGGGGAAAGCCGCTGCGCATAATTTCAAGGGAGGGCTTAAGCTCCTTCAGGACAGGAGCGCCGTTTGCCTTCTCGATTATTTCCATAAATCGCTCGTAGGTGACCTCCTCGGGGCCTGCAAGATTGAAGACCTCATTTACGGCCTTCTCATTTCCAACGGTCTTGAGCAGAATGCGGGCGATGTCCTTGACATAGATAGAGGAAAATCGTGCTGTGCTATCCGAGGGATGAGGGATTGGGGCATTTTTAATAATGTGCTGGAAATAAAGGGGCTCTCTGGGTGCGTAATTAAAGGGCCCGTAAATAAACGCGGGGCGGAAAACCGTGTATGTGCAGCCTGCCTTTTCGGAGGAGAGCCGTAGCTCGTCCTCAAGAAGAAGTTTCTTTTTCACATAAAGAGAATTCTCATCCTCTCCGAAACGGGTTTCGAGAGGAGATGCCTCCGTAACGGGAAGGGGCGCGGAAACACTGTATACGCTGGCTGTACTTATATAAATATACTGCTTGGTTTTAATGGGGCAGCATTCAAGAACAGATGAGATATCTCCCGGCTCGTAGGCGCAGAAATCAATTACGGCGTCGTAGCTTTCGGCAGGAAGCTCCGAAAGAGCCTTTTTGTCGTGGCGGTCAAGGAAAAATTCCCTGCAGAGCTCGGGGCGGCCGAATTTATATTTTCCCCTGTTAACAACGGTCATATCAAATTCGCCTGTACGGCCTGCCAGAATTGTAAATACTCTTCCGACGAAATAGCTTCCGCCGAGAATAAGAGTCTTCTTCATATTAATATATCCCTATTCTTATACAGAGGGGCTTTATCAGAACTCGGCGTTGCCGACGGTACGGGGATGAAGCTCAACATCTCTGATGTTGCTTACGCCGGTGAGGTACATAACCATTCTCTCAAAGCCGAGGCCGAAGCCTGCGTGACGGCAGGAGCCGTAGCGGCGAAGGTCGAGATAGTACTTGTAATCATCCTCTTTAAGACCGAGCTCTGCCATTCTTTCTCTGAGCAGATCAAGGCGCTCCTCACGCTGGCTGCCTCCGATAATTTCGCCGATTCCGGGAACAAGGCAGTCTGCAGCGGCAACGGTCTTGCCGTCGTCGTTTATTCTCATATAGAAGGCCTTGATGTCCTTGGGGTAATCGGTAACAAAGAGGGGGCGCTTGTAAACCTGCTCGGTAAGGTATCTCTCGTGCTCTGTCTGAAGGTCAATGCCCCACTTTACGGGGAAGTCAAACTTCTGTCCGCACTTTTCCAGAATTTCAATGGCCTCGGTATAGGTAACGCGGGCAAAGTCGCTGGATGCAACATGCTCAAGGCGCTCCTTAAGGCCCTTGTCAACAAAGCTGTTGAAAAAGTCGATTTCCTGGGGGCAGAGCTCCAAAGTGCGGTTGATTATGTACTTAACCATTGCCTCCATGCACTCAAGGTCATCGTTCAGGTCTGCAAAGGCCATCTCGGGCTCAATCATCCAGAACTCGGCGGCGTGGCGCTGAGTGTTGGAATTTTCCGCTCTGAAGGTGGGGCCGAAGGTGTAAACATCACCGAAGGCCATTGCAAAGTTCTCGGCGTTGAGCTGGCCGGAAACGGTAAGGTTTGTCTGCTTTCCGAAGAAGTCCTTGGACCAGTCAACCTTTCCGTCCTCGGTAAGAGGAAGGTTGTCGGGGTCGAGAGTGGTTACTCTGAACATCTCACCTGCACCCTCACAGTCGGAGCCGGTGATAAGGGGAGTATGGATGTAAACAAAGCCGCGCTCTGTAAAGAATTCGTGAATTGCGCGGGCGGCAACGGAGCGAACGCGGAAGGTTGCGTTAAAAAGATTTGTTCTGGGGCGAAGATGCTGTATGGTGCGCAGGAACTCAACGCTGTGGCGCTTCTTCTGAAGGGGGTAGTCGGGGGCGGAGGTGCCTTCGATATCAATTACGGCTGCCTTAAGCTCAAAAGGCTGCTGTGCATCGGGGGTAAGAACAAAGGTGCCCTTTACGATAACGGCGGCGCCGACATTAAGTGCGGCGATTTCACTGTAGTTGGAAAGAGTATCTCTTTCAAAAACAACCTGAAGGCTCTTAAAGCAGCTTCCGTCATTGAGCTCAATAAAGCCGAAGTTTTTCATATCGCGAACGGTGCGAACCCAGCCGGCTGCTGTAATTTCCTTGCCGCCGAAGCTTTCCGGTGCGGCATAAAGGGCAGAAATCTTTTCTCTCTTCATAATAATATGTATATCCTTTCGGGGAAGAATTTGTAAATTGAAGCTTAATCACATTATTATAATATTGTATTTTGAATAATGCAAGAAATATCTTAAAGGGCAAAAAGTTTTTTGAAATAATTAAAGAGAAATCAGAGCTAAGTGTAACGAAAGCACATATAATACACAACATATAGGAAGATAGAACAAATATAATCACTATATGTGATATAAAAAGAGCATTTCAAAAAAATACGAAAAAAATTAAAAAAATTGCTTGACATTTAGAAACCGTAGTGCTATACTAACCAAGCTGTCGCCGCTGAGGGCGCAGCGATGTACCTTGAAAATTAAACATTGTAAGAACACAAAACATTATGTTTTGTAGCTTATGCAAATAAGCACCAGCAAAATGAAGGGCTTTAAGATGCGAGAGCATCGAGAAGATTTTTTTGAGATTTTTGAAGCTAGAGATAGTTTTCAGTATTTTGGTTTTAACTGCTACGGCAGCTAAGATATAATTTATTGAGAGTTTGATCCTGGCTCAGGACGAACGCTGGCGGCGTGCCTAACACATGCAAGTCGAACGAAGCACTGGTGACAGAGACTTCGGTCAATGAATCCTTTGACTTAGTGGCGGACGGGTGAGTAATGCATGAGTAACCTGCCTCGGAGTGGGGGACAACAGTTGGAAACGACTGCTAATACCGCATGATGTTACGAGAGGGCATCCTCTTGTAACCAAAGATTTATTGCTCTGAGATGGACTCATGTC
>JAKSPP010000126.1 GCA_024404735.1 Oscillospiraceae bacterium
CTTAAGTCCGCATACCTCCGCACATGAGCCTTCTTTTATTCTGTTGATATAAACGCCCTGAACCATATTTTAGTATGACGCGGCGCTCTTTCTTACTGTAACGGCCTCAATTCCCAGGGCGGCCTTTCCTCTGACATATCCGTCGGTTATAAGGTCCTTGGCTATCTTAATCGCATCGTTAATGGGAATTGCAAAGCCGAGGCCTTCAACGCCGGAGTTGGAGTACTTTGCTGTAACAACACCTATTACCTCGCCTCTTGAGTTGAATACGGGGCCACCGGAGTTGCCGGAGTTAACTGCGGCGTCAATCTGGAACATATTGATGCTGTTATAAACACCGGTGGTGCTGTCATAGGAGGTGATTTCTCTGTTCAGTGCGGAAACGGTTCCGGTGGTCTGGGTGAATTCAAGAGTTCCGAGAGGGTTTCCGATTGCAAAAACGGACTCTCCCACATTCAGATTGCTGCTGTCTCCGATGGTAACGGGAACAAGGTTTTCCGCCTCTATTTTTAGAACGGCAACGTCATTGTCTTCCTCGTATCCGACGATGGTGGCGATGTACTCCGAGCCATCCAGGAAGAGAACCTTTATCTCGTAATTGCCCTTGGCGGCATCCTCGATAACATGATGGTTTGTAACAATGTATCCGTCGGAGCTTATTACAAAGCCGGAGCCGGAAACGGAGCCGGAGCGCGTGTAGCCGAAATAGGTGGTATAGGTTATTTCGGTTGTAATTGCAACGGTCGATGCAGAGCCGATATTATATATCTGGCTTCCGCTGAGCATGCCGCCTACGGATTCAACCGTGTTTGTGATGACGTTGGCACCGCTTGCCTGAGTGATAACAGTGGGAGTCTGTTCTTTAAGAGTATCCGTCTGCTCCGTAGCCTTACCGCCGGACATACGTGAGCCGAGTATAAGACCCGAGGCCGCTCCGCCGGCAGTTCCGAGAATCGCACAGGAAAGACAAAGGGCAATGATTCCTGCGGGGGACATTCCTTTTCTTGTTGCCTTTTTTGCCACTCTCTTTGCTTTTGCCGCCGCCCTTTTCCGGGCCCTCAGTTCCTTTTTGGAAGGAGCATAGCTCTGTCCCATATATCCGTAATAGTTGGGGGTGGGGGGAACCTGAGCGCTCGGGCGGTAGCCTGCATCTGTGTACATGGCTCTCGGAGCTTCAGCGGAGTAGGGAGAATATCCCGGGGGCGAAGAAGGCTGCTGCCCCACATTGCCGGCGGGGGCATATCCCGTGAAAGCGGGCTTGTTCATTTCGTGCGGAATGCCGGTTTCGGGCGCCTGTGCATTAGGCTCCGTATTAAGCTCATTGTTGTTTTCGTTCATAATAAACATCTCCTTTTGAGCTTGCTTCTTATTTTATGTCCCGATAATAAACCACATTTATGTCAAAAGAATGAACAAACCAAAAATTAAATATAAATAATGAGTTAAAGCTTTTTTAACGAAACGGTTTCGGGTGACGGTACATAATTGTCGGGGGTGCATAGGCAAATGCAGTATCCGGGCAGGGAAAATTCGAATAGAGAAATGTCACTTTGTTTTTCTCCCCGGCAGTAAATCAGAGGAGAGGAGTCCGCGCTTCTTTCGGCCTCAAGAGAGCGTATGGGCAGATAAAGCCCCAGCCCCCTGTATTTCATATAGCTTTCTTTAATCGCCCAGTTTCTTATGAAGGCTTCGTCTCTTTTATCCTCCGGAAAAGAGAATACTTCTCCCAGTTCTTTTTCGGACAGAATTTTTTTTGCAAAGCCTTCCCTGAAGGGAACGATTTTCTGAAGGTCGGCCCCGATTTCCTTTTCCGAGAATGCCGCAAGAGAGTATTTCCCCGAGTGTGAGAGACTGAAATATATATCCTCTCTTCCCACTATGCGTGGCTTTTCCTTCTGCCCGCCCGAAAAACGAAGCTCCCGGGGCGAAAGACCGTAAAGAGAATGAAGCTGCTTTTCAAAAAGATATCCCGCCCCGAGAGAAAGCAGTCTGTCCTCTTCTCTTTTCAGAGAGGCAACCTTTTCCTTTCTGTAATCGCTTACATATGAAAGAGCCTCATTAAAGAAAGATGTGTCCGACAGGTCGGACACATCTGCAATAAATAATCTCGTCATCAGTTCTTGAGGCTGTGCATGGGGGCGGGAATTCTTCCGCCGCGGGAAATGAACTCTGCGCTGCTCTCGGGGTGGACGGGCATAACCGGTGCAGAACCGAGAAGTCCGCCGAATTCGACGCTGTCTCCGACCTTTTTACCCGGTGCGGGAATGACTCTGACGGCAGTTGTCTTTGTATTTACAACGCCTATTGCCGCTTCGTCGGCAATTATTGCGGATATGGTTTCTGCAGGGGTATCGCCGGGGACGGCAATCATATCAAGACCGACAGAGCATACGCAGGTCATGGCTTCAAGCTTATCAAGGGAGAGCACTCCGCTTTCGGCCGCGGCAATCATGCCCTCATCCTCCGATACAGGAATAAATGCGCCGGAAAGTCCGCCGACATGGCCGGAGGCCATAGTGCCGCCCTTCTTGACGGCATCGTTAAGCATTGCAAGGGCTGCGGTGGTTCCGTGGGTTCCGCAGGTTTCAAGGCCCATTGCCTCGAGGATTCTTGCAACGCTGTCGCCCTTTGCGGGGGTGGGTGCAAGGGAGAGGTCGACTATTCCGAAGGGAACATTGAGCCTGCGGGAGGCTTCTCCTGCAACAAGCTGTCCCATTCGGGTAATCTTAAAGGCTGTACGCTTTATTTCATCGGCAAGCTCATCAAAGCTTGCACCCTTCATCTTCTCAAGTGCGCTGCATACAACTCCGGGGCCGGAAACGCCTACGTTAATTACGCATTCGGGCTCTCCCACGCCGTGGAAGGCGCCTGCCATAAAGGGGTTGTCCTCAACGGCATTTGCAAATACAACAAGCTTTGCGCAGGCAAGTCCGCCGCTGTCTGCTGTGAGTGCAGCGGCTTCCTTGACGATTCTTCCCATCTGGGCAACGGCATCCATATTAATGCCTGCCTTTGTGGATGCAACATTAACGCCGGAGCAGACAAGCTCCGTCTCCGCAAGGGCCTCGGGAATGGAGGCGATAAGACGGCGGTCGCCCTCCGTGTATCCCTTGTGAACGAGAGCGGTGTAGCCGCCTATGAAGTTAACTCCGCAGGTGTGTGCCGCCCTGTCGAGAGCCTTTGCGATAACTGCGGGGCTTTTGTCTCTGCAGGAGCCGGATACGATGGCAATGGCGGTTACCGAAATCCTGTTGGCAACAAGGG
>JAKSPP010000127.1 GCA_024404735.1 Oscillospiraceae bacterium
TTAGCCTCTCTGGAGGCGCTGACTGTGATATCCGTAATATATCCGTTTTCCGTAGTGACGATAAGCCCGATATTACCTCTGTAGCCCTTTCCTGTGCCTTCAAAGCTTCCGTCAGCGTAGGGGCCTTTTTCGTCTTCCGGTAAAGGTGCCTTAAATGAGGAGTAGCTTTTCTCCATTACGTAGGAGGACAGGAGGCTAACAAGGACAAAAACGGCAATTGTACCGATTAGTGCGGGATAGCTTATTCTTTCCTTCTTGCAGTGGGAGGAGCAGATGCTGCATTCACCGCAGCTTCTGCATTTTCTCCGTGAAACGGGAATTCTGATTCGGGCAGAGAGCATAGATGAAAGCTTATAAACCGCTCCCATTGGGCAGAGGTAAGAGCAGAAGGGTCTGTGGATGAAAAAGGATGCAATGATAATAAGGGCGAGAATTATACCGCCTGCTGTTAAAAACTGCGAGAAATCGTGTTCTCCCTTCGGAATGAACATTTTTCCGAAGGCGGTAAAGGGGCTTATGGACGCCATTGCCGTAATTCCGAGAATCTGAAAGGCTATAATAAGGGCAAGAACAACAAAAGGAAGATAGCTTAAATACCTGTCCGCTTTTTGGAGGAGCCTTTTTTTCATTTTTATAACCTTGCTTCCGGCAAAGGAAAAAAGCCCCTGCATAGCACCGAAGGAGCAAATATAGCCGCAGTAGTACCTTCCGAATAACACAGCGGTCGGGATGGTGGCGGCAAGAATAAGAAGGGGGCCCGTTACGGATGCGGAAGAATGATTCATAAGGGCCGATATAAGCATTTTTATGGCAGAAAGGCTGAGGGCAAAGGAGTCACCGAAAAATATCCAGCATATAATCCGGATAAGTGTCTTTATTATTCTGTCTCTTTTTTTCTGCATTATGACTTTCCTTTCCGGATGAGCACTTAATTTGCTTAGGCTCTGTGCATAAAAATCTTTACAGTGGTGCCGATGGACTGGTGCTTTATTTTAACCGCATTAAAATGCAGGCTTGAAAAGGCAAACTGCATTATAGGGCCTGCACAGAGGGCGCAGAGTATCGTCCCGAGGCCGACCGGACCGCCGAGCAGATACCCGATAATCGTTACAAGCACAAGAAGAGCAATACTGACTACACTTATGGGAAGAGCCTTAAGCCTTTTGTTAAGACCCACAAGCAGGGTGTCACGGGGCCCGCAGCCCAGAGCCGCCATCATATATGTTCCCTGAGTATAGCCTATAATCGCAAGACCTATGAAGGTCATTAGTATACTTCCAAACGTAGTTTTCGGAAAGGGAATTATTTTAATGAAATTAAAAAAGTCAACGGACTTTCCCACCACAATGGCATCTATTATCATCGCTATGCCGATGGGCTCTCTCAAAAGAACATCTATAAAGAGAATGGTCAGGGATACGGCTATGGATGCATTTCCGTATATAATTCCGAAGGTATTAGAAAGGCCGAGATTAAATACATCCCATGGAGCTGCCCCGATATTTGCGTGGATTGTGAGATAAACTCCGAGACCGTTAACAAAAAGAGATACAGCCGCAATAAGCATATTAATCAGTATTGATTTTGCGGTACTGTTTTCTCCGATTATATTCAAATGTTTCATTTATTTCCTCTGTGAGCTTTTTTGTCATGCGAAGGAGATTATACATTATATTGCTCCGGGAAACAAGACGAAAATTATTAAAAGCCGAAAACATATTATTGTCCCCGGCTTAAAAGAATGTGGATAATAAATTTTGGCGAAATTTTCGTATTTCGGCAATCAAGTACAGTTTATAGGACAGTTTCGGTGAGATAATCAATTTACAGATTTAAGATTACCGAAGGAGCTATTTGGTTATGAGTAAATTTGCAGTCCTTGACCTTGAAATGTGCGATGTTCCCAAGGGTGAAAAGAGAAAAAGCTTCGGCTATTCACATGAGATAATTCAGATAGGAGCCGTTTTAATTGATGATGATTACAATATCTGCGACAGCTTTATGAGCTTTGTAAAGCCCGAATTCGGAAGTCTGACTCCGTTCATACGAAGGCTTACGGGCATATCCGACAAGGACCTCGAAAATGCACCCGGAAGCTTCGAGGCTCTCAGTGCCTTTACAGACTGGCTTCCCGATGATGCCTACATCGTTTGCTGGAGTGGGAGCGATGAGCTTCAGCTTTCCCGCGAAATGGAGGGAAAGGGCATCTGCCTTCCGAAGCTTTCCGATCTTCTTTATGACTGGATTGACTGTCAGGAAATGTTCTCGGAAAAGCTAAACAACTACAGACAGTACAGTCTTTCGGAGGCTATTAATATGGCAGGCTTTGTATATGAGGACGATGCACACGATGCTTTAATCGATGCACTGAACACGGCAAAGCTTTTTATAAAGCTTGATTCAGGCCCCGATTTCAGTCTCAGCCCCTACCTGTACGGCGAAAACAATTCCGAAAGCTTTGCATTTCGTCCCTTCTCCTCTCTTCTCTCCATGCTTGACCCTCTTCCGGCATAACAGAATATGATAAAACAGGGCAGTCCTGAAGGCTGCCCTGTTTTTAATTGAAGCATATGGTTTATTTATTTTTGCTCTCGGCAATATCCTTGACAGCCTGACGGGCCCAGGTGAGGGCGCGGGAGTGGCTGTTTCCGTTCCAGAGAAGGGGATAATCAACGCCGTAAAGGCCACCGGCAGTATTGCCTATGGCATAGAGACCGGGGATAGGCTTATTGTCATTATCGAGAATACGCATATTGGTATCTGTAATCATACCGCCGTGGACATTGAGAAGGGCGGGGCCCCACTTAAGAGCATAGAAGGGGGGCTTTACAATGCTTGTGAGAAGCTCACTGCGCTTACCGAAGTCTACGTCATCGCCCATTTCGTAGAGCTCGTTATAGCGGGCAACGGTTGCCTTAAGGTTATCAATGGGAACCTCCATCTTCTCGGCAAGCTCCTCTATCGTGTCTGCCTTGAAGCAGGTGCCCTTTTCAACATAGCGCTCAATCTGCTTGTCAGTGCCGTTATTGGGATCCCACTTCTGACCATAGTCGATAATAAGAGGCTCGGTGAACTGACCTCCGGTTATGTCAACGAGCTTTCCGAGCTCCTCAAACCACTTGGAGTCGAAGACGGTATAGGCAAAATCGCCCTGAGGCTGCATAAGGCAGCGGACGGACTCTGCCTGAACCCAGGACTCCCCGCCCATCACGCGCTTGCCCTCTCCGACCGTGCGGGTCATCGGCTTTTCGCACCA
>JAKSPP010000128.1 GCA_024404735.1 Oscillospiraceae bacterium
CTTCCTGTTGTAGCACCGCCTAAAACACAGGTGGGTGAGTATCCGTAGTCATATACTGTCTTATGTCCTGTTGCCGGAATTTCCGTTCCTTCGCTCAGGACAGCTCCGCAAACAGAGCAGTGGCTTCCTCCGGTTTTTCCGGGAGTAGTGCACAGGGGCATAATCTCGGCATCTGCGCTCTCACTGTGCCCGATTGCGGGAATATTTTTCTGCTCGGTCAGAATAGCACCGCAAACAGAGCAGTGACTTCCTTCTCCCAGCCCGTCCTCTGTACAGGTGGGGGCAATGGCCGCATCTGTCATTATGCTGTGCCCTGTTGCGGGGATTACTTCCTGCTTAACAAGAGTCCTTCCGCAAAGAGCACAGTGGCTGCCTTTGCCGAGGCCGGTTTCCGTGCAGCCTGCTTCTACAGCCTCATCGTTTACGGAAACGTGTGAAAGTCGGGGAATTACTGTGTGCTCCTTTATTACTTCTCCGCATACAGAGCATGTAATGCTTTCGCTCATGCCATCCTCAAGGCAGCTTGCCGGAATTCCCTCTTCGGTAACGACAGTATGCTGAAGCTGCTCTGTTTCCTCCTGTGCTGTAAATACCTCACCGCACCGACCGCAGTGGCTTCCCTCAGTAAGTCCCGGGGCACTGCAGCTTGCCTCTGTGGCTTCGTCGGTAATTACATCATGCCCGAAGGCCGATATAAGCTCTTCGGAATCTTCTCCGCATAATACACAGTGCAGTGTGGCAAGGCCGTCCTCTGTGCAGGAGGCTTCCTTTATTATCTGTTCCTCAAAGCTGTGCCCGGTTTCAAGAACATCTGTAAGAGTCTTATCGGAAATAACCGTAATTCTTCCGTCCTCAGCAGCAGTTATTAAAAGCTCAAGTACGTCTCTGGGAATTTTTTCATAGGGAATGGTGAGAATACTGCTCCCACTTCCGTTTTCGCTGACAATAAAATCCTCTGTTTCCCCGTTTTTCCAGAATATACTGTCAATTTCTCCCTCAAGAACGAATCTGTCATTTCCCTCGGAATATATTTTTATAAGGCAGCATTCGCCCTCCGAAAGAGTAATATTATCTCCGCTTTCTTTTATTTCAACATATACCTTTCCGTCAAATACCTGAACCATCTCATATTTGCTTCCGTCACTGCCGGTGATTTTGCTTACGCGGAATATGGTTCCTCTGACGGCCATGGTTGCGGACTCGGTTTCTATTTCAAAGGCCTCTGCGGAAGAAAGCTTCTCATCCAGTCTGCATAGTACAGAGCCGTCCTCAAGACGGATATGGGTCTGCGTGCTGCCCTTTTTTCCGCTTGCCTCAATTGAAAATGCGGTTTCCTCCTCTGCATAAAGATGCTTGTCACTGTCGGCGGCGATAAGAAGGGAAGAACTGCCCGCAACATTAACCTTATCTCCGCTGTTAAAGCTCATTCCCTCATAAACCCCAAAGGAGGCTGCATTTTCTCTTGCAACGTTAACGCTGCCATTAAGCTTTTCTGCCTGAATGGAACGAAAATCCTCGCTCTGCCCGGATATAACATTATTTCCCTTTGCGCCCTCTGTGGTCTTATCTCCGCATGCTGCAAAAAGAAGAGTGAGAGAAAGAATAATGAAAATCAATAATTTCCTGTTCATATGATTTCTCCTTGTTACTGTCTTTGATAGGGGAAAGGCTGTGCCTTAAGCCTTAAAATTCAGGATATACTCCAGTGCCTTTTCCGATGCCTCTGCTCCCGTAACCTCAAGAAGAACGGGGATTTCGGGGAAACAGTGCTTTTTTAATGAGAAAAATCGGGATAAATCAATGCTGCCGTCTCCGGGAACACGATGCAGGTCGGAAATTCCGTCATTGTCATTAAGATGGATATGCCCAAGGAAGGCACCCATTTCTTTGACCCAGACTTCCGGTTCTGTTTTTGTAAGAATGGCATGGGCATAGTCAAGGCATAGCCTGAAATTAGGTACATCGGCCATCCTTTCCGCAATTCGGATAAGCATTTCAGGCTCCTGCTCCGTTGAATTTTCGAGAAAAACAGCAATATGAGGATGCTCCCGGCATAGTCTTCTGTAAATCTTTTCCATGCCGTTTAGCCAGCTCTCTTTATAGCTCGGAAGGCGAAGACCGGATATTATCCCCGAATGAAAAACAACGCCTCTGCAGGAGAGCCTTTCCGCAATGCCGATAGACTGCTCCATAAGGTGGAGGCTTCTTTCCGCAATATAAGGGTCGGGGCTGTTTGGCGTAATGTCGTAGAATACTCCGTGAAGAGTGTCTTCGCTTCTGTCTCTTTCCATCGAAAGATAGGCCTCAATCCTCCTTTCGCATTCCCCGGGCTTACAATAAACCTCAGGAAGGAAAAAGTCGTTGTATTCAAATGCGGCGCTGTATTTCTGCGCTATGTGTTCGGATTTTTCCCTCTGTGAAAAATCCGGGATAATCAGATATTTGCTGTTCATAGATAATTATCCTCTTATTCCTGTAACTCTGAAAACCTCCATAGTACCCGATTTGCCCTTAAAGGTCATTTCTCCGGCAGACTCTGCCGTAATACGTTCTTTAAGACGATTATACAGCTCGCTGCTTATTAGTATTTCGCCTCTTTTTGCATTGGACTCAAGACGGGATGCGGTGTTAACGGTGTCGCCTATGGCGGTGTAGTCCATTCTGAAATCGCAGCCTATGTTTCCTATAACGGCAGGACCGCAGTTAACGCCGATTCCGAAGCCGATGCTTTTTCCAAACCGTGAAATAAGCTCTTCTTCAAGGGCTTTTGCTCCTTCCGCAATATCCCATGCCGCCGCAACCGACTCATACAGGTAATCCTCCAGGTCAAGCGGGGCGTTGAAAATTGCCATTGCCGCATCTCCTATGAATTTATCAAGCATTCCGTGGTGCTTGAAAACGCAGCCTGTAACATGCCCGAGATAGCTGTTCAGAATTTCCACAACCTCTTCCGGCTCAAGGCTTTCGGACATATTTGTAAAGCCTCTTATATCCACAAAAAGAACGGAAACATCTCTGCGCTTGCCTTTAAGCTCTGTATCAAGTCCTCCGCCTTTTGCAAGCTGCTCAACAAGCTTCGGCTCCATATATTTTCCGAATACCTTAACAATCTCTCTGCGCTTTTTAGCCTCAAGGGAATATTTTCGTATTATATAATATATAATCGAAAGGATGATTATGAAAAGAACGTATGCTGCCATTTGTCCGTAAGAATTGAGCTCTGTG
>JAKSPP010000129.1 GCA_024404735.1 Oscillospiraceae bacterium
CGTTGGTACCGGGATGGATTTTGGTTCCGCGCTGTCTGACAAGGATGTTGCCGGCAAGAACGAACTGACCGTCGGCTCTCTTGGGGCCAAGACGCTTGGACTCACTGTCACGACCATTACGGGTCGAGCCCATACCTTTTTTATGTGCCATTTAGGGTTATCCTCCTTTTGTCAAATCTCTCGCGGAGCGATTATGCATTGATAGTCTTGATTTCGACCTTGGTGTAGGGCTGTCTGTGGCCCTGGGTTCTGCGATAGCCCTTTTTGGGCTTCATCTTGTAAACACGGATCTTCTTGTCCTTGCCGTTCTTGATGACGCTTGCGGTAACGGAAGCTCCCTCAACAGCGGGGGTGCCGAAGGTTACGGTCTCTCCGTCGAGAACTGCGAGAACAGTGTCAAAAGTAACGGTGTCGCCTGCTTCTACGTCGAGCTTCTCGATAAAGAGAACATCTCCCTCAGCAACACGGTACTGCTTGCCACCGGTAACGATGATAGCATTCTTCATTCAGTATTGCACCTGCCTTTCTTTGCAGACTCGCTCTTAAGGCGAAAGCTCAAAGCTTTTCTTCCATGCCCTTTCAATGCGGCTTTGGTACTATATCACTTTAATAAGGGCTTGTCAACTGATTTTTGGCCCTTTACTGCTATTTTTTCGATTATTATATATCGTAAACAACAATACCCGCAGTCAGGGTGGTTACGGCGATTTCATATCTTCCGTCGCCGTCAAGGTCGGCAACCAGAGGCTGTGCCCTGGAGCCGTTTGCCTGAATCTCGTTAACGGGGTCACCGAAGCGCTTCGGGAGAGCGGTTTTTGCAAGAACTCTTCCGGTATAGTCGAGAATAATAAGCTCTCCTCTTACTGCGGTCTGATTATAGGCCGTGTAGGTTGTGAAAATAACCTCATCATATCCGTCTCCGTTAATGTCCTTGCAGAGAGGAACGGAGGAGAAGGTGCTGACCTCGCTCTTTCGGGAGCAGACGGTGTACGGCCATGCGCCGTGCTCTGTTTTATCAAGGCTCCAGCAATGGAGCTTGCCGTCGGGAGCGGAATACAGAATCTCCTTATTTCCGTCCTTATCAAGGTCACAGGCAACAGGACTCATGTCGGGAACATCTATATTTGTATAGGTCAGAGTTACAATGGGGGCAACATCCGTGGGAATATCCGTCCAGTCGGCACCCTTTGACTTATTTACATAACGTGTTCTGTCTGTATTCAGAATAAACGGTGCAAAATACAGGCCGACGCCCTCGTAGCTGTTGACGTTATTCCTCATAATCTTGCTTCCGTCACAGAAAAGTGCGCAGAAGAAAAGCTCCGTTCTTCCGTCACCGTCAAGGTCATCGGCAAGGATACCGCTGTAGGTTCCGGACACAACATTTCTGCCCTCGCGGGTCTTGGGGCTCTGAGCAAGCCAGTTGTCGGCCGTTGCAAAGCATATTCCGTGAGAACGGGCATAATTTGCGGCGGCGGTCTCGTTATTTATATCCTCACAGAGGGGTAGGTTTCTCCAGCTTATTCCCTTATATGCTCCGCCGGTTGCGGAAATCTCATTTCCCTTGTTGTCAAAAGCGGCGATGAACTGGTCATCAAAGGTTGTTACAATATCAAGAGGACCTGTTCCGTCGAGAGAAACAGCGGTAATCGTATCGGAGTAAATGCCGTAGCCCAGCTTTTTATCCCAGAGAAGCGCACCAGTGCTGCTGAAAGCACAGAGACTGTTATCCTCCCCGGCGCCGACACCCATTCCTATATAAAGCTCGCACTTGCCGTCATAGTCTGTGTCGACTACCGTAAGAGCCCTGACGGGATGGCTTGTATAAACGGGCCAGCCGGCCTTAAAGTATCCGTCGGAGGAGTACACCGCGATGACACTCCTTCCGTATCCGTAATGGGTATTAACCGTTACTATCTCGGTTTTTCCGTCGCCGTCAATATCTGCGGCAACAGGGCTTAAACCTGCGGCGGCGTAATCGGCGGCATCGGGCTCCGAACGGTCATGGCCGGAGGCAACGGACCAAAGAGTGTTGCCGTTTCCGGGATTGAGGGCAAATATTGAGCGTGCGCAGAAAATAAGCTCGGAGCTTCCGTTTCCGCAGTCAACAAGAAGAGGAGAAGCGTTTGTTGCCTCCTGAACATACCATCTGTTTGTCTTTCCACCGCCATCATACTTGAGGCTCAGGTTAATTTGCGGGGCCGAGCCGAGAGAATTATGCTGCTGCCCGAAAACTCCCTCACCGTCAAGCTTTTCATAAAGAGTTTTTGAGGAGTTTTTCATATTGAGATAAAGGGCATTATAGCACATCTCGGCCATACCCTCTCTTGTAAAGGCCTTCTGCCAGGCAGCGCTCTGTGAAGAAGTCAGGAGCTTTTTCGCCACGGCAAAGTCAAGTGCTCCGGCATATATAAAGTCCTTCTCCGCCTCGGTATACCCAAGGCTTCTCAGAATAAGAGCTGCAAACTGCTGTGCGGTAATGGTATTGTTTCCGCCGTACAGGGATGCGGAAATTCCGTTTATATAGCCCGCCTCATAAAGGAAGGATACATTGCCCTTTGCCCAGGAGGCAACATCGGAAAAGGGACAGACTATGTTACCTGCATTGTACTGGGCCGTGGCCTTGCTTTCTTTGCCGAGAAGTCTTATCAGCATTGTCGCAGCCTCGTTTCTCGTTGCGGTATCGGAAAGGGCGTAATCGGGGCTTCCGTCCGGAAGTGTTCCCTTCCCCTTAAAAAGGCCCAGGGCATAGAGCTTATCCGCTTTTTCATTTGCGGAAAGAGCAAAAGCACAGGGCATCAGTGAAAGACACAGTACTGCCGCAAGTAAAAGGGCAATCAGTTTTCTTTTCATACCGGTTTATTCTCCTTTTGTTATTGCAAAGCCCGTCCTTTCGGACGGGCTTACAAATTAATTCCGGGCATTATGTGTGAGTGGGTCTGTAAGCCGGGTTCTGTCTTAAACGGTCATCTATCTGTGGCCTTTCGTTGCCGAAAGGCTCAAGCCGCCTCCTCGAAACGGCCGGGCAGGCCTTTTGTTTCTCCACGGCGTTGCTCCGAATAGAGTTTACAGCGCCGGCATGTCTCCATGCGGCGGGTGAGCTCTTACCTCGCCTTTCCACCCTTACCCCTCACATAAGAAGAAGCGGAATAACACTAAAGCACTAGACC
>JAKSPP010000013.1 GCA_024404735.1 Oscillospiraceae bacterium
CATCGCCATGGATGCCGTTGCCCTCAGGGAAGCGCCGTCCTTCTTTCCCCAGAAGCGGGCCGAAAGGACAACTGCACCTGAGCCGAGGCCCATACAGATAAACTGGAAGATAGAGTAAAAGGAGTTTGCAAAGGACGCAGCGGCAATTGAGTTCTCGCCGAAGGAGCCTATCATAATGTTGTCGAGGAAATTGACGCCCATTGTAATAAGCTGCTGAAGAATAATGGGAATCATAAGCTTTCCGGTTGTTCTGAAGAACTCCGGATTCTTAAGTTCAAGATGCTTCATTTTCCGTTTTCCTTTCGGATTTAAGTAAGACTTTATTGTAATAAGTATATCACTCCGAAGGGGATTTAACAATATAATTAAAATAAAAAGGCCGTCGGTTTCCCCATTCGGGGGGCAATCGCTTCTTGCCAAGAGCGGTAATTTTTGCTAATATAGTTTATAATGATTAACTTAAATATCGGAGCATATTATGAAAAAACCGTCTGCCTTTTTTGTTATTATGTCTCTTTTCTTTATTCTTCTGCTATGCCCTGCAGCCGCGGAGGACATCAGTCCTGAGAAAGAGACGGCATTTTCTCCTCCCCTTAATCCCGCGGAGGTATTTACCTCACTCCACTGCCAGTATGTATTCGGTGACGGAAGAGGGTATTTTGCCCCGGATGAGCCTCTTACAAGGGCCGCCTCATACAGCCTTATATATAATCTTCTCCTTGATAAATCCGCAGGTGACATTATTACGGACTATTCAGACTGCCCCGCCGGGCAGTGGTACACAGCATTTGCGGAGGTTCTGGGCTCCAGGGGCTATCTGCCCTTAACGGAGGGTGAGCTCAATCCCCTCGGTGAAATAAGCAGAGCCGAGTTTTCCCTTATGCTTGCCCTTATTTTGGGGGCCGAAGAGTGCGGAAGTACCGTCTTCCCCGATGTTTATGCAGACAGTGAATATTTTATCCCCATTGCCTCTGCCGAGAAAAGAGGCTGGATAAGGGGCAGCGACGACGGGCTTTTCCACCCCGATGAGAGCCTGACAAGAGCCCAGTGCGTCACGATTCTCAACCGCATTCTGGGAAGAGTCGGAGACAGGAAAACCGAGGGGCAGATGGACTCACGCTTTACCTTTAAGGATTTGCCCCCGAGCCACTGGGCCTATCTTGATGTTATGGAGGCATCGACAGAGCACATTTTCGGCATATTTAACGGCGGCGAGGTCTGGGAAAGCTACAGCCACAGAATTTCCATCTCCCCCGACTGGGAAAGCTCCGAAAGCGTTGTTAAGGCAGCCACCATAACTAATGAGCTCGGCTGTGTCTACAAGGGCGATTACACCCATGATTACAACCTTGACTATTCCGATGCCTTCAAGGAGGCCTTTGTAAACGAGGGCGGATACAGAAGCAATACGGGCTTTCTCGTCTGGATAAGCATACAGAATCAGAAGGTGTATCTTTTCTCTGGCACAAAGGGAAGCTGGCAGCTTGAAAAGACCTTCATCTGCTCCTCCGGTGCCCCGGGGCATGACACTCCCATCTGTGAAACCTACGTCACCTACAGGCAGTACAAATGGTGGTTTCCCGATTACACCTGTGAGCCCATTGTGCGCTTTATGCCCAACTCCGGCTATGCCTTCCATTCAAGGCCCTATAAGAAGGACGGAAGCGGACTTTACGACCCGGCAATCGGGCAGCCTGCATCCCTTGGCTGCATAAGAATGCTCGACGAGGATATAAGATACCTCTACACAGGCCTTCCGGATATAAGCACAGTCATTGTATACTGAAAAATGCAGAGGCCCCCTAATAAGGGCCTTTGTTTTTTTATGGGAATTTACAAATCTTATGCAGTTTCGGTGTAGCATAATATAAACTGGGTTTTTATGGGGTTTTTATTCCCGTACCTTACTGAAAAGAGCAAGGGAGAATACAAAATGCGTAAGCCTTTTTTAAGAGCGTTATGCTCATTTTTAATTCTGATTTTCATCGTTTCACTTTTTGCGGCCCTTCCCGTTTCCGCGCAGGCCGAGGGTCTTAACGAGGTTGAAATAAGACTCAGGACCTTTGTTGCCGCCCATCCCGACGGGAGCAGATGGCCCGAGGAGTTTGACGGAGGAATATCCTGCTTTGGCTTTGCAAAGCTGGCAGTATATAACATCTTCGGACTTCACGATGAAAGCGGAAGAATCAGAACCTGGGATTACTGGGGAAACTCATCCTCCGGAATGACACTTGTAGCTTCTGCGGAAAACAGCACAGCCGAAAGCACAAGAGACCTTCTCCTCAGGGCACGGCCCGGAGATGTTCTGGAGCTTGAGCCCTACACAAGAAATCAGCACACTATGATTGTGTATGAGGTTAATGAAAACGGCTGGACTGTCTACGACTGCAACTGGGACGGACAGTGCTCCATAAGACTTCAGGAGGTTTCCTTCTCCTTCTTCAATCACTGGCAGGGCGCACCTCTGCATCTTTTAAGGGCCGATAACTACGATGAAATTGTAAAGGGCGTGGCGGAAGAGCCCTCCTACGACGATGAGCTCCCCTCTCCCCCGGAGGACGGGGATGAAGCCGGGGATGAGGATGTCCCCGCAGAGGATGTGGACACCCCCCTTCCCGAGCCGGAGGAGCCCGAAGAGGGAGAAAAATGCCTTATAACCTACAATACAGGGGACTGCGAAAACACCCCCGGGGAGCACTACGGTATTTTCTCTGATGGAAAGGTCAGCCTGAAGCTCCCCGATATTATCCCCTCAAGAAAGGGATATGAATTCAAAGGCTGGCTTCTTTTCGGAAACAGCACCTTTGACATATCCCGTCCCGGGCAGGAGCTTCGCTACTACATCGGCGAAAACGAGCCCCTCTGCTTCTATGCGGTGTGGGAAAGACTCCCCGGAAGCATGGACAATTTCGTTATTTCGTCCCCGTACGACGGGCGCTTTCTTGATGTATCCGAAAATGACTGGTTTTATGACAATGTTTCCCTCTCCTTCGGCTGCGGTCTTATAAAGGGCAGCTCCGAGCACGAATTCTCACCCGGGGGCAATGTTACCATCGCAGAGGCAATTACTCTTGCAAGCCGCCTGCACAGTATCTATTATACGGGCTCGGAAGGCTTTGCCGAGGTAAGCGGGCCCTGGTATCAAAAATACCTGAACTATGCCGTTTCCGAGGGAATTGTGAGCCGGGAATACACCAATTACCTTGCCCTTGCAGAGAGATGGGAGTTTGCGGAGCTTCTGTCAAAGGCTCTCCCCTCCGAGGCACTGGAGGAAATTAACGCAATAGAAAGCGGCTTTGTTCCCGATATAGACGAAAGCGAGGTCTGGGAGAAGGGTGTTTACGCCCTTTACAGGGCGGGGATTCTGACAGGCTCCGACAGGGAGCACGGCTTTATGCCGGAGTCTCCCATATCAAGAGCGGAGGCAGCGGCCATAATTACAAGAATGGCATTTCCTGAATACAGAAAAGTTTTATAAATTATAAATAGAAAAAGCAAAATCGGAGCCCAAAAAGGGACTCCGATTTTTTTATCACCCGTTATTGATATTTTCAAAAACATGCCTGAAGTAATCTCTTGACAGAACACCCGAGCAATAATTAATCTTATTTCGGACTATCGTCCTGACGGCCTCAACATAGCCCTCGGGGATTTCCGCATCCGGACCGTTTGGGACAAACTCGCCTCTGGAATTATAATAGGTTCCAAGGGCCGTCCTCCAGTCAAAGCCAAGGTTGAACACAAGGGGCAGGGCATCGGAAAATACATCTCTGCCCGGGAGGAGGCGGGAATCGAAGTCCACGCCGAAAAGGTTCAGAACAGTGGGGATAATATCAAGGCTGAAGGTGGGCTCGTTCACATATATGGGCTCATTATCCTCAAGACAGCCGCTCCAGATTATGAGGCGGTTATGGTCTCTGTAAAGATTTGAATCAACCTTCCGTCCGTAAAGCTCCGCAAGTATGGGCAGGCCCGAGGGATCTGAGTTATCGAGGCCATAGGGGAAGTGGTCGGCACTTATGACGATAACCGTATCGTCCGCTATACCCGCCTCCTCAAGGGCCGAAATAAGATATGTCATGGAATCCTCAAGCTCAAGCTGGCTTGCAAGATAAGCCTTCAGGGTGTCGGAGCAGCTTAGATGTGCAACTCTGTCTATATGTTTTCTGGTCTGGGCATTCATCTGCGTTGAATAAAGGCCGTGCCCGGAAACCGTCATATAATAGGCATTGAAGGGCTGATTTTCTATGAGGTCGGGAACAGTTGCCTTAAACATTTCAAGGTCACTTTCCGGCCATTCGGAGGTAACAAACTTTTCCATACCGTTGCCCATAGCCATAAAGCCTTCGGAATAACCGAGCTTTGTGTGGGTATAGGTTCTGTCGTAGAAATTGCAGTCATTATTATGGAATGCCTTGCCGTAATATCCCAGCTCATTGAGCTGATAGCCGAGAGTCATGGCATTGAGATGCCATGCAGTATCGGACATGGAAGCGCCTCCGTTTGAGGGCAGCATTCCGAAGAGAATGTTGTATTCTCCGCCGGTTGTACCCGCAGAGGCCGGCTGGTAATAATCCGTAAAATTAATTCCCCTTGTTGCCATACGGTAAAGGGTGGGAGTAAGCTCCGGGGATATAACCTCCGCAGAAAAAGCCTCGGCGGTAATTAAAATGAGATTCTTTCCCTCAAAAATACCCGTCATGGCATTTTTGGAGCTTGGAGTAAGGGAGGCAACATATGAGTCCATACTCTTAAAGCTGCCGTAATTAAGTTCTGCCAGAGCTTCAAAGTCAATGTCAAGAGCATTGACGCCGTATTCTATGGGCTCGGGCTCGGTAATGACGGTTTCACCGGAATCGCTTCCCGTTTCGTTAACATTATCGCCCGATTCCTGTGTTTTCCCGGAGGAAGACTGGGTTACGGAGGGGGAAGGCGCTTTTGTGGGAAGAGGAACATCAACGGGAGAGAGGTCAAACTCAAGGTCCCCGCCGTTTCCGTTTTCTCCGGAGCGACTTCCGGAAATTGCCTTTCGTATTTCAAGGCGCTGGGCAGTGAGGAAGCCGAATCTGGAAACGGCAGATTCGTAGTTATACTCCTTGTTGTAGGCAAGGGCCTCACCGGGGGTGAGCTTAACCGCAAGAAGCCCCAGAAGAAACACTGCGGCAAAAAGAACAAGGCTTTTTACAAGGCCCCTTAGTCTCAGGCGCACTCCCCTGTCCTTTTTGAGAATAAGTCCGAAAACAAGGCTTATTATAAAGGGCAGGAAAAACAGAAGTATGTGCAGAATACCGCTTCCGGATGAGATAAGGAGAATAATATCCTTTGAAAAGCCGCCCACGGCACCCCCGGCACCATTGAGGATTGTATTGAGGTCATACAGTACATTGAAGGCGCAGAAGACAAAATATTCAATGCAGAACATTAGGCCCAGGGCAAAAAGCAGGACGAGCCTTATTATTCTGTTTATAAGTGCCTTTCCCGTCAGGGAGCTGAGTATAAAAGCAAGCAAGCCGTAGGAAACGGAAAACAGAAGGAGAATATATATTCTCTCTATTCTGGGAAGAGCCCCGACAGAGGAGAGGAAAATCATCTCCAGCCAGACAAGGGAGCATATAAGAAACAGCGCAGGCCCCGGAAGGTCTATCTGCTTTCTTGCGCCTGTTTCTGTGGACAAGCCGGACTTATTCTGTTTCAAGACTCTCACCTCCTGCAGATAAAAGCCTGTATTTTGCATTCAGGGCAACGGCTTTTTTTATTGTGCCCGTCCACAGGGGATATGCTGTATCCGAAAGATGAACTCCGTCTGCCAGATGTCCCTTGCCTATAAAGGTCGTTTCAACGAGAGTTACTCTGGTCTCACCCTCGGCCTTGTACATCCCGTAAACCTCTTCAATCTTGCGGTTTGCGGCCTTGTAATCCACCTGTCCCTCATCTGCGTAGGGAACCTTCTGAATATAAAGCTGTGCATTGGGGAGGGCAGAGAGAATGTGGTCTGTATTGGCCTTGTACTCCTCAACGGTAAACTGCCCGGACATATTGGTTCCCAGCATAATGAATACCTTTGTTATTTTCTCCGGGTCGCAGGCGGAAACCGCATCGGCATAGGTAAGGCCTCTGAATTCCTCACTGAAGGTATCGACGCCCCAGCCTCCCAGGGTATAGTTCTTATCAAAGAAAAGCTTTGGTGGCATTCCGCATACAGCCATATATTTTGCATCGGAAATAAGGCCCCTTGGCTTTAAGTATCTCACAACGAAGAAATAGCTTATGCTGTCGCCTATAATGAGGGTATGCTCATCTATGGCATTTACGCCCATATAATCGGACACCGCCCTGAGGGCAAAGAGAGAAAAGCTCTCGAGAAGAAGGGCTGCATCGGAAGCACCGAGTCCGTCCTCGGGTCTGTCGCTCTCTTCCCACATTCCGGCTCTCTTAAGAGCGCCGAAGCTCCCGCTGCCGATGGCGGGATACAGGGAGAGAATTCCGCAGGGAGGAAGAAAGCTGTCCGAGAAGCGAAGTATTACCTCCGAGGCCTCTGCCTTTGTAAGGGCATCGGAATAAATACCGGAGGAGAAAACCTCTGCAACCGTTTCGGGGGAGATATGCTCCTCCTCGGGATAGTACGCATTTCTTATTTCGCAGAGAGAAGCAACAAGCTCACTTCCCGAATATACTGCAGCCCCGGAGAAGCTCCCCCGTTCAAGCAGTCCGGCCTCAACAGCAAAGCGGGCGGCATAAAGCTTATTTTCCTCAAGGGAGGACGAAAAAGCAGGGCCTTCACAGGCGGGGGAAGAGGGCATAAGAAAGCAAAGGGCAAGGACAGCCGAAATAAGTGATTGGGAAAACAAGGTCATATATTCTTTCCTTAAAGGGAATTAAATAAATTCCGCAGTTATAATTCTTTTATTTTACACAGTATTATGCACACTTATGTTTCATATTAGTACAAAATCCGAAAAAAAGCAAGAAAAATGGGAAAAGCTACCCAAGAATTGATTACTTTACAGTAGCCGCATATTGGGACTGCGAAGAAAAAGAGTATTATTTAACACTTTACATCCTCATAATTCGGTGATATACTGAATTTTATTGAAAATTAAAAAAAATATATTATTAAAGGAGAAGCATTATGTTCTGTCCCGAATGCGGTCACGCTCTTGCGGACGACGAGTATTTCTGCCCCGAATGCGGCGCAAAGCGCCCCGAGGAGGAAGCCGTCACTCCCGAGCCCGCCCCCACAGCTGCTCCTGTTGTCGAGGAAGTTATCCCCGACGCAGAGCCCCTTATTGAAACCTTCACCGTTGAAGACATTATGAAGGAGGAAGCAGCCCCCGAGGTTCCTCCCCAGGCTGCCTACGAAGCACCTCAGGCCGAGCCTGTTATGGCCCACGCAGCTGCCCCCGAGGCACCCAAAGCTCCCAAGGCACCCAAAGAGAAGAAGGAGCACGCTCCCCTTCCCCTTAAGAAGATTCTTCTGGCTGTTGCCGCAGTTATCGTTGTTGTCGCCCTTGTTTTTGTCGGCAAGGCAATCTTTGCAGGCGGCGGAAGCTCCTCTGCTATCGGCTACAAGGACGCAGTTACAAGGGTCTATACCGATGATGATGACAAGTTTATCTTCGTCACCGCAGCCGGCAAGACCTATGAAATTGAGTCCGACGAGCCCGCTTCATTCAGAAGCTCTATGGACAGAAGCGTTCACACATGGATTTCCGAAGCCTCAAGTAGATTCGGTACTCTTAACTGCTTCAAAAACGGCAAGCAGGCTGAGATTTCCGACTGCGTTTACTCTTCTTCCGTAGTTATCTCTCAGAAGGGCGATTACATCTGGTATCTCTATTCCGACAAGGAAGATATAGATAAGCTTGAGCTCTGCCGCTATGAGGTTTCCTCCGGAAAGACCGTATCCGTTGCAAGCAAGGTAAACACCTCCGCCATTGTTCTTTCTCCCGACGGAAAGAGCGCAGCCTTTACAGATACCAAGGACAAGACCTATGTTTCCGTAAACGGCAAGGAGCCCTCCGAGCTTGGCAAGGACATTACCGTTCTCACTGTTTCCGACTCTGCAAAGCTCATCTTCGCAGCCAAGTACTCCTCCAAGTCCGGGGATTACTCTCTTGTCCGCTATAAGGGCGTTAAGGACGAGGGCGAAAAGGTTTCCGGCATCGATTCCTTAGATGCAAGCACCAACCTCAGCCGTACTCAGCTTACCTACAGAAACAGCGGTTCTCTCTACTATGCGGAAGCAAAGGGCGAGAAGGTTAAAGTAGGCAAGGATGCAAGAAATGTCACCGTTGCCCTCGGCTCCTACTATGACTCATGGACCTCCGGCGCCTCCGGAAACGTTTCTGTCCTCAACAGAGAAAATCTTCTTGCAGACCTTATTGTTTACAGTGACGGAAGCGATTATATTTACGCCTCCTACAAAAAGGGCGAGACAAGCAAGATTGAAAAGTCCGATAACCCCATTTCTCTTCAGGCAGGCGGAAGCACCGCTGTTTATGTTGACAAGGACGAGATTATGATGTCCAGAAACGGAAAGGCCTTTGAAAAGTGGTTTGAGGCAGATGACGACATTTATTATCGTTATATGACCCCCGATTATAAAAACGTTTATTTCGTAACCGAAGAGGACGATGAGGTTCTCTATTACACAAACGGCAAGAAGACTACAGAGGTTACCGACGAGTTCGGTGGCTCCCTCAGAATGACCGAGAAGGGCGTTTTCCTCTTTACCAACGAGGATGACGAGCTCTGCTTCTCCAAGAACGGAAGCAAGGCAGAGATTGTCTCCGGAATAGACGGAGAAATCAAAAACTACCAGTACCTTGGCGGAATTATTTTCATCGTCTCCGAGGCAGATGACGATGATTACGTTCTTTACTCCATCTCCACCGACGGAAAGGCCAAGGAAGTAACCAGAGGCGAATATCTCAGCTTCTGAGCTTCTCTAAGAAACTAGATAAAAGCTTAATCCCGGGACGGGGCAGAATCCATGCCCCCATCCCGGGATTTTTATTACATTTTTTGTTAATATCAGTCGTGGCGCTGGTCTTCCCTGTAATAGGTTTCGCAGAAGCGCCCTGCAAAGGCGGGAGGCTCGGCTGCAGCAAAAAGATGGCTTGTTTCACCGAAGGAGGCCATACGGAAATATGCCCTTCCTTCACGCCTTTCCTCCGTATAAACCGTAGTTACGGATGTGGGCGCTGCACAGGTGCCATGCCACAGGGGCATGGGAGAGATGTTGAGAAGATGTGACAGAAGCACGCACTCAAGTCCGAAGTGACAGAAGAATGCGATACAGTCCTCATTGGGAGCAACAGCCTTATACAGATTTCCGCTGCGCTCATAGCCGTGGGTGGAAAGAAGCTCATCAAGGGCGGACACCACCAAATCATACTCCTCCTTAACCCTTCCCTCCTTCATTACATCGGTTTCAAACCAGTGGTAAGGCGAGAAATATCTCGGCTCCTCTGTCCAGTCCTCAGGAAGCCAGTCCCAGGGGATGGTGGGCTTGTCCGGGCGGTTGGGCTTCATTATAGGTGCGTGAAATTCCCGCAGCCACGGGCATTCCTTGCCCGTTCTTCCCATTTTATCGAGAGTATAGGATGCAGTCAGCTTTGCCCTTCCCAGAGGAGATACGTAAAAGGCGTCAATTTTCTCGTGAGACAGCTTTTCCGCAAGAAGCGCAGCCTCTCTGCACCCCTTTTCCGTCAGGGAATCATTTTCATAATCGGGGTCGCCGTGGCGTATAATCAGGATTTTCATTCTTTCTCCTTCTCCCTTGAGGGAATAACAGACAGAAGCACAGAGGCAAAAACGACGATGCTTCCGATTACAGTGAAAACAGTGGGTTCCTCCTTAAAGAACAGAATGCCCAGAATAACCGTTGTGAGAGGCTCGATAAGGCAAAAAATCGATGCATGGGCAGGCCCTGCCCTGTTAAGGCCAAGCTGGAAAAACAGCATTCCGCAAATCTGCAGTATAACGGAAAACATAAGTGCCGCCCAGCCCATCGCAGATGCGGGAAAGTGCACACCGCCTCTTACAAGAGAGGCAAGGGAGAACACTGCCATACTTACAACGAACATATAGAAAACAAGGCCTATATCCGAAATCTTCTTTATTCTCTCACCGCTTGAAATAATTATAAATGCGGCGTAGGTAATTCCGGAGCAGAGAGCAATGCAAACGCCCTTAAGGGATATTCCACCCGTAAATGCGGGGAGGAAAAAGGCCGCAACGCCCACAAGACCCAGAACTGCACAGAGCAGCTTCCCGGGGTTCAGCCTTTCACCCCGAAACAGGAAGCAGCCCAGAATAACAAGGGCGGGATAGCTGTAATGCATTGTCTCCCCCACTCCCGCATTGACGAAGCGGAAGGAATAGTAAAGAAGAAAGGTTGTCAGAACAGAGGACAGCACTCCCACAACAATAATTAGGGGAACGTCCCTCTTCTCCGGAAAAAGTCTTCCCCCGGGGACAAGGCATCTGTAAATAATCAGCATTGAAGGCACGGCTATCCACGCCCTGAAGGTCATAAAGGAAAGCGTGTCCATTCCCATATCCGCAATGTAATTAACGGAAAAGGGCGTAATACCGTAAAACAGGGCGGATAAAAGGAGATAGAAAAAGCCGAAGCGTCTTCTTCTTTTTTCTTCTCTCTGTGCCATTATACCCCGACCTTCTCCTCGTATTTTCCCTTACCCTTAATGGTTGCGGCATAGGCGCTGTTGCACAGGCCGAGGACGGCGGAAATAATAAAGAGGGTTTCGATTCCGAGGCTCTGCCATATCCAGCCGCCGAAGAGAGCAATAAGAATGGTTATCATATGGTTTACGGAAATACCCGTTGAGATGGTTGCCTTCATCTCCTCCTGAGAATCGGAAATATCCCTTACATAAACGTTGGAGGCCATGGAGGCAAGGGAGATTATGGAGTCAAGAACATAGTTTACACAGCAGATAATAAACGCAACGTCCTTGGGGAAGATGTGGTGGGCAAAGCCGTAGAAGAAGCAGACTATGACGAGAATGAGGGTATCGGAAATCATTATTATCTTATAGCCGATGCGGTCAATAAGCTTGCCCACAAGAGGGCTTATGAAATAGCCTGCGATTGCCGTTACGGCAAAGAGAAGAGAAATTGTCGTTGTGCTTGCACCGTAGAAAAGAATGAGAACATAGGGGCCGAAGGTGAAGAATACCTGCTTTCTTGCTCCGTAAAAAACCTCAAGCATATAGAACTTGGTGAACTTTTTTCTGAAATAGAAGCGGGAGCCTGTGCTGTCGGTCTTGCTCTCGCCCTTGATTCTGAAGGCGATTATCATAGAGGCGCCTGTAAGAACTGCGGCAATTCCGAAGAAGGTACGGAAGGCCGTCATTCCGGAAATGAACATAAAGGCAATGATAACGATAACATATCCTACTAAAGTTCCTATCTGAGAAACAGCGGAGAGAATTCCGAGGGCCTCGCCGCTTTTTGCGGGCTCGGAATACTCAAGGGTAAGGGTGCTCTTCATACCGAGCTGAATATGCTCACCCAGGGAGTAGAGGCATACGGCTATTGTGACAAGAGCTCTGTTTGCAGGCACCACAAAAAGCATTGCCATACCGAAAAGCATGATAATTGCGCCCATTTTATAGAATTTCTCCGCAGAGAAGGTATAAAAGGCTGCGAGAATAAGGATAAGTGCAAGGCCGGGGAGCTCACGGAAGAATTCCATAACGCCTCTTCCGAGCTCGCCGAGATGAACTATCTCCGCAAGATAGTTATCAATTACGCCCTTGTAAAGGCCGTATGCAAGTCCGGTTACCATTATGGTCAGGAAAAAACGCATATAGGGTGAGCCGGGAATAAATGTCTGTTTAATCTTCTTGATCATAATCATTACCACCTTAAAAGCGCATTATGCGCATTGTTCTCTTCATCATCCTTAAGAGGCTCAAGGGTAAAAGCTCCGTATTTCCTCTCCCCCGCGGTCTTTATGATAAGGTCTGCAAGGGCGGGATTTTTAGGAAGAACAGGGCCGCGCAGATAAGTGCAGAAGGCGTTCTTAAAGCGAAGGCCTTCCCTTTTATCCTCGGGCATAAGCTCACTTCCCTCTGTAATGAGTCCCAGGGGGGCAACACCCCCGTGCAGAATACTTCTTCCCGCGTGGTTAAAAAAGCCCACAATGCTTTCACCAAGCTCCTCGGAAAAAACAACGCCGTTTCCCGTCATTCTGTTTTTTTCCTCTTTTGTATCAAAGGGAAGTACGGAAAGGGCGGAGGTCTTCTCGCCCTCGGGTGAAATAATGCTCTCACCGAGAAGCTCAAAGCCGGCACCCACGGCAAAAATAACCGTGCCTGCCATGACAGCGACCCTTAGCTTTTCTCCCATACCGGAGGCCTTCAGAAGGGGAAGCAGTTCTCCCCTTGCCTTTTCACTGCCTCCTCCGAGAATGATAATATCGGAAGAAGAAAAATCCGCATCCTCTTCGGCCTCAACGACCTTGTATACTGCCTCAATGCCTCTGTCCCGAATGCGCTTTATAAGGCAGAGAGTGTTTCCTCTGTCACCGCCGGAAGACAGTCTTCCCGGGGCGAGCTCCGTAATATTAATTATCTTATCCATGGATATCAGCCCTCCCAGTACTCGGCAATATTGCAGTGAGAAGCGATTACACTTCTGAAATCCATCATTCCGCTGTAGGTGGGAATAAGGAAAAGAGAGGTCCTGCACTGCTCAAGCTCACTGCACAGAGCGTCATAGTCCTTCTGCACCTCGGTTTTCTCCATTGGGAAGCCTGCGTACTTAAAGCGCAGGGCAAGGTCATAGGGGCGAAGACCGGAGAAATATATTTTCTCTATTTTATCGCTCTTTGCACCGAAGGCTTCAAGGGCGGTATCCCATATCCAGGATACATCCCTTCCGTCGCCGGGCTTATCATTGAGGAGGAAGCACAGTGTCAGCCTCTCCCCCTCGGGAAGCTCATCCGCAGCCGAGGAGAGATAATCCAGAACTCTGTCAAAGCCCGTTGCGTTTTTGACCAGACACATAAGTGCGCCCTTCTCGCCCAGAGGGAGCTTTTCCATTCGTCCGAAGCTGCCCTTAAATGAGCCGAGGGCCTTTACTATAAGGGAGTTTTCTATTCCGACAGCCATAGCGGCGCACGCAACTCCCGCGGCATTATAGATATTATAGACAGCAGGCAGGTTAATATGGGCCTTTCTCTCATCACCGCCAAGTGAAAGGCATACCTCACTTCCCGAATCGGAAAGGGAGAATATCTCCTTAACCTCGGATACTCTTTCGGGGCTTCTGTCACCGCAGGAGGGACAGGAGAAGCTGCCCAGAGTTCCGTAGGATACGTAGTCATAATTGTATCTTGCCCCGCATTTTCTGCAGTAAAGCTCCGGGGCGGGCTTTTCTCCGCCGAAGGAGGCGGCCCTTTCACCGAAGCCGAAATTCAGAACACGGTTTGGGATGCCCTCTGCAATAAGACGCGAAACAGGGTCATCGGCGTTGAGGCAGACTATAGTCTCCGGTGAGCCGAGTATACCCTCCCTGATAAATTCGGCAGTCTTATACATATCGCCGAAGCGGTCTGTCTGGTCCTCGAAAATATTCGTTACAAGAAGTGCCTTCGGCTTTAGCATGGGAAGAACGGTTTTACAGGCAGCCTCATCGCACTCGATAACGGCACAGGAGGACTTTGCCCTTCCGAGGAGTGTTGCATCAAGGCCGAAATCCGTTGCAATACCCTTAAGAAGGTTTGCACCGGACTTATTTGTAAGAGGCTCTTTGCCCGCAGCAAGAAAGCATTCCTCCATCATTCTGCAGGCAGAGGTTTTTCCGTTTGTTCCCGTTATAACAACAATCTCCATTCCCTTAGATAGCCTTGAGAGCATATCCGGGGCTATACGCAGGGCAAAGCGACCCGGCATTGCCGTTCCGGCCTTTTTGAGAATATGTGCTGTTTTCGACAGTATTTTACAGGCCGTTACGGCCAGAGATAATCTGATACTCATTATTCGGTATTTCCGTTTCTTCAGGCTTCGGCAAGTGCCTTTAATTCATAAATTAGCTTCATGGCGTCAAGGGGAGTGAGGTTATTGGGGTCAACGGCACGAAGCTCCCTTCTTATGCTGTCATTTCCGATTTCAAGAAGACTTATCTGTCCGTCATCCTCATTCTTCTCAATGTGCGGAGCGGCTGAGGAGGCTTCAAGCTCCTTCAGGAACTGCCCGGCCTTTGATACGACAATATCCGGAAGCCCCGCAAGCTTTGCGACCTCAACGCCGTAGCTGTGGTCGGCAGCGCCCCTTATAATCTTGCGCAGGAAAATAAGCCTTCCCGCCTGCTTCTTTGCGGTTATGTTGTAATTGCAGACACCGGGAAGAGTCCCCTCAAGGGCTGAGAGCTCATGATAGTGTGTGGCAAACATGGTTTTGGCCCCCAACTTTTTTCTGTCTGCGCAGTACTCCAGAATTGCCCTTGCAATGGCCATTCCGTCATAGGTGCTTGTTCCTCTGCCTATCTCGTCAAGGATAATGAGGCTGCGCCTTGTTGCGTGGCGGAGAATCTCCGCGGCCTCCGTCATCTCGACCATAAAGGTGCTCTGACCCGTGGCTATGTCATCGGAAGCCCCTATGCGGGTGAAGACCCTGTCAACGGCGCCTATGACGGCGCTTCTTGCGGGAACGAAGGAGCCCATCTGCGCCATAAGAACAATAAGCGCGGTCTGGCGCATATAGGTGGATTTACCGGCCATATTCGGGCCCGTTATTATGGCAACTATATCCCCGGAGTCGTTGAGGTAGGTATCGTTTGGCACAAAGGCACTGTCCTCGGAGGCGGCCTCAACAACGGGATGACGGCCCGCAACGATTCTTATTTCACTGCCGAAATCCACCTCGGGCCTTACATAGTTGTTTTTTGCGGCAACCTCGGCAAGAGAAGCATAGCAGTCAAGCTCCGCAACGGTGTCGGCCGTGGCGGTTATTTCATCGTTCTTTTCGGAAACAATATTCATAATTTCCGTAAAGAGCCTGTACTCAAGGGAGGAGAGCTTATCTGCGGCAGACAGAAGGGCGTTTTCAAGCTCCTTTAATTCCGGCGTAAAATATCTCTCACTGGAAACAAGAGTCTGCTTTCTTATGTAATTATCCGGGAGAGCTACGTCTCCTGCGGAGTTGGGGACATCTATATAATAGCCGAAAACTCTGTTGTAGGAGATTTTCAGCTCCTTTATTCCTGTTTTTTCTCTTTCGTCGGACTCCATTTTACGGACGGCATCGGCACCGTGGTCACGGAGGGAGCGAAGCTCGTCAACCTCGGCATTATAGCCTGTTTTTATTATTCCGCCCTCACGCACGGTAAGGGGGCAGTCCTCATCAATGGCTCTTCCGAGAAGCTCCGCCAGAGCTGACAGTGTATCCGTTTTTGCGATTTTCTTAAGAGCATCGCTTTTTGCATCCGAAAGGAGCTTCATAAGGGGAGGCAGAGCATCGAAATAACGGCCGAGAGCCCTTAAATCCCTTCCGTTGGCTGTTTTTGCGGAGGCCTTTGTTGACAGTCTTTTTATATCGCCTATAGCTTTAAGGCAGGATATTATCTCGCCTCTTTTCACACTGTCCTCACGAAGCTCACTGACAGCGTCAAGACGCTTTGAAATGGCAACGGGGCTGAGAAGAGGGCGGGATATCCAGGAGCGCAGAAGTCTTGCGCCCATGGGGGTTTTTGTTTTATCCAGAACCCCGAGAAGGCTTCCCTTCTTGTCACCTGTACGGGTGTTTGAAAGAAGCTCCAGACTTCGGATGGCGGAGTAGTCAAGCTCCATATATTTTTCACTGCCCATAATCTCGATTTCCTTAATATAGGCAGGGTCCTGCTTCTGAGTGAGAATTATGTAGGACAGAAGCGCCCCGGAGGCGCAGACAGCGGCCGGAGAATTAAGGCCCAGAGCCTGAGGTGAATCGGCCTTGAAATGAGAGCTCAGAGTCTCCCCGGCGGCTTTTTCCTCAAAGCTCTCGGGAAGAACGGAGCAAAGAGCCCCCAGACGCTTTGCGCAGAACTCGGGAATCTCCCTTGTCTTCTCGGCACCGGAGGACAAAATTACCTCACTGGGAGAAAAACGCGCAAGCTCGGACAGCATATGGCTTATGGCATACTTATCGAAGACGGATACGCAGAATTCGCCTGTTGAAATATCCGAGAAGGCAGCGGCACCTGCATTTTCCCCATAGAAAACTGCGGCTAAGTAGTTGCTCTTTTTCTCATCCAGCATGCTTGCCTCTGTCAGAGTTCCGGGGGTGACGATGCGGATAACGTCCCTTGTTACGATGCCCTTTGCAAGGGCAGGGTCCTCAAGCTGCTCGCAGATGGCGATTCTGTGGCCCTTGGCTATAAGCTTCTGAATATAGCTTTCGCAGGCGTGGTAGGGCACACCGCACATGGGCGTGCGCTCATCCTCGGGCTTGCCCCTGTCACGGGTTGTGAGAGTGAGGCCTATTTCCTCGGAAACCAGAACGGCATCCTCGTCAAACATCTCATAAAAATCCCCCAGACGGAAGAACAGCAGGCAATCGGGATACTGCTCCTTTATTTTGTTGTACTGTGCCTTCATGGGAGTTATTTCTGCCATTGTTTTTTCTCCTAACAAAAATCACTTGCGCCCCCGGGGAGGCGCAAATAATACTTTTTGATTATTACTGCCCGCTTATTTCTCCGAACAATGCCCAGGTGGTGGAGGATGTGATTTTAACCTCCGCAAAGGAACCGACCATTTCGGGACAGCCCTTTAAGTGAACAAGCCTTCCCTCTTTGGTTCTGGAGCTTAAATTATACTCCTCGCCCTCATTAACACCGTCAACCAGAACCCTTACGGTTCTGCCCACATATTCGGCATGCTTTTCCTTTGGAATTGTGTTGGCGGCATCGGTGAGCTTATCGCAAAGAATCTGCTTTTCGGCTCTTGAAAGGGGGTCGGGCATAGCGGCGGCCTTTGTTCCCACACGGGGGGAGTAAATGAAGGTGAACATACTGTCGTATCTCACCTCGTTAACAAGAGAAAGAGTGTCCTCGAATTCCTCCGGAGTCTCCCCGGGGAAGCCCACGATAATATCCGTCGTTATGACAAGGTCGGGCATATACTCTCTGGCAAGCCTTACCTTTTCCAGATACTCTTCTCTTGTGTAGTGTCTGTTCATTGCCTTAAGGACACGATTGTTTCCCGCCTGAACGGGAAGGTGAATGTGATGGGCGGCCTTGGAGCACTCCGCCATGGTCTTAAAGAGCTTTTCGCCCGCATCCTTTGGATGGGAGGTCATAAATCTTATTATGAAGTCACCCTCGAGGGCGTTTATATCTTTAATAAGGTCGGCAAAATCGTAATCTATGCCCAGGTCCTTGCCGTAGCTGTTTACATTCTGCCCCAGAAGAGTTATATCGCGAGCTCCCGAGGCTATAAGTTCCTTTGCCTCCATGAGGATGTCCTCCGGCTTTCTTGAGCGCTCTCTTCCTCTTGTATAGGGAACGATACAGTAGGTGCAGAAGTTATTGCAGCCGTACATAATGGAAAGCCATGCCTTCAGCTTTGAGTCTCTTCTGCGGGGAAGATTCTCGAAAAGACTTCCGTCAAGCCTTGTAACCTCAAATACCCTCTTTCTTCCCTTTACAAGCCTCATAATAAGCTCCGGGAAGCGCCAGACCTCATCGGGGCCGAAAACAATGTCCACAATGGGATAGGACTTTTTGAGCTTCTCCTCCATATGCTCCTGACGGACCATACAGCCGCAGACGGCAATTATCTGCCCCTTCTTTGCCTTTTTGGTATGATTCAAGGCGCCCACATTGCCGAGAATGCGCATTTCGGCGTGCTCTCTCACAGCGCAGGTATTGATTACGATAATATCTGCAAGAAATTCGTCTGTTGTAAAGCCGCAGCCCATAAGGGAGAGAAAGCCTCTTATCTGCTCGGAGTCCGATTCATTCTGCTGACAGCCGTAGGTGTCAACGAAGGCAAGGGGCGCATCGGTCTCCGAACGCGCCCTTATAAGGGGGATAAGCTCCGAGCAAAGGGCAAGCTGCTCTTCTATTTTATCTTCGGAAATATAGTTTATCTGAGACATTTTTTATTTTTCCAGTCTGTAGAAATAATCGGGCCCGGGGCTGAAAATCAGCCTCCGGAGGGGAGAACGGAGAAGTGCATATAGTCAAAGGACGTACCGCCGGACCAGCCGTTTCCGCCCCAGCCCCAGCCGTAATCCGAAAAGGCCTTGACAACACTGTAGCCGTACTCACCGGGCTTCTTTCCTATTGAGAATATGCTCGGACTTGTCATGCTTCCCGCAAAGGATCCGTCGGTTGCGGTACCGTCATTGTTTTTGGGCCAGTAGCCATAGCCGCAGGTTACTCTTAAGTATCCGCTCTTGGTATTGCACTCACAGTTATAAAGGGAGTTGACATCAATGGCGCAGCCCCAGGCATGGCGCATTGTGTCCGTAAAGCGTGCTCCGCCTGCTGCCCAGCCGCCGTAGATGGGGAATTTCTCCGGGTCATCGTAAATCTGCTTGAAGATGAGGTACACTTCCTCGGCAACAGCCTTGTTTACGGTTATTGCAATGGAGGAGGATTTGCGCTGGTCGGGAGAGTTTGCATCATAAAGCCAGATAGGCACCGTAACCGTCTGCATATAGGGGGCGGCATCTGCGGAGGAATAGAAATATGTCTTGTTTGCATTTCCGAAAAGCTTGATGCGGGCAGCGTCGTCAATCTTTCCGTAGGCGTTGATGTGTCCGTCTCTGAGCCATTCGGCAAAGGACTGGAAGCCTGCGGGGCGTCCGGATACGGGAGTATTTATTACCTCCTTGGGCTCCGATGCCCATTCGGGCATTTTTCTGTCATTTGACCACAGAAGTCTGTAGATAACGGCAGAGGCCTGGGCTCTTGTAAGAGTTTCGGCGCCTCTGAAGCTGGTATCCTCAAAGCCCGTTATAATACCCTTTCCGTAGGTCTGCTCTACCTTGGCGACCAGGGTCTCGGGTATGGCACTGTAGTCGGATATTTTGCTTGCCGCATCGGAGGCAATTATGGTTTTCTCCATAAGGCAGTTTGCACAGAGATTTGAAATAATAACGGCCATCTCATAGCGTGAAATCTCATTATCAAGCTCCTGTCTTCCGAAGGGGAAGATAAGCTCGGTCGAGCCTGTGCTTGATGCAAGAAGGAGGTTTTCCTCAAGAGCAATGGCGTAGTACTCTCCGGCCCAGTGGGCCTTGTATTTGTCTCTGTTAACAGTCCAGAGGCTGGCGCCTGCCATTCTTGCGCCCTCAATACAGAGCTTCAGAAATTCGCCTCGCTTAAGATTATCCTCGGGTCCGAAGGTGCCGTCGGGGTAGCCGTTTATAACATTTATGGATGCACACTTGCTTACATAATCGTAATACCAGGCACTCTGACTTACATCGGGAAAGACTCCGGCCGCTCTTGCACCGGGGGATACATAGCCCACAGAGCCGATAAAAATCAGGAGAGCAAGAGCAAGGCAAAGTGGCTTTGATTTCTTAAATAATCGCATAAGTTTTTCCTTTCATAGGTGGGAAGGAGGTCCGGAAAAGCTTCCGGAAAGGGGTGTTTACTGCGTTTTTTGGGGGTTCGGCCTCAGGGGTCAAGAGTCCACTCCGGGTAGTTTCTGAAAACATCCGTCCAGACAACGTCAACGCCCGCACAGGTTCCGCGGTGAGTCAGCACCTGACGCTTTTCAAAGCAGATGGGAACGATGGCGCCTGTGTCCATAACGTACTGTGCAGCATCCCTGAAGGCAAGCTTTCTCTCGGACTCCTGAGTCTTTTTATAGGCATCGTAAAGCTCGCCGTATCTGTTATCGAAAAGATAGAAGTAGTTAAGCCCCTTGTCGACATCGGGAAGGCCTCTCTTGTAGGGCTTGAAGAAGGGGGAAATATCTCTGTCCGCAGGGACCATCATCTCTCCGTAGAACATATCGTATGCGCCCTTCTCAAGGCATGCGAGGAACTCATCGTAGACGAGCTCCGTTACAT
>JAKSPP010000130.1 GCA_024404735.1 Oscillospiraceae bacterium
CAGCCTATAACAGACTGTGAGGGAATAAGGGAAAGTGGAGTATGAATTAAAATTTATTCTTCCATCAAGATTATATCATATCCGTCAACTTTCTAATTTTTATATATTATACATTACTATTATTTTCTTGTTCCTGACAAAGTCTTTCATTTAATCTAAATGTATATTATTCAATGCTTTCAACTGGACACATTATAAAGAACTGGGATCAAAAAACATCCTGGTTCTGTTTTTTCCCCGTTCTGTTTCGGAAAACCGTGTTCCGGAATATGAATATAAGCAAGCTGTTTTTCTTTCGCCCTTGAAGTACACGAATAATTTTGATATAATAAAGGAAATAATGTCAGGAAGGAGCGGCCCAGAACGCTTATGTCCGATAATACCAACATTAATGATACATATTTTCCCGGAGCACAGACGGTTTCTCCCCATGCCCCCACAGTCGGGCCGGACAGAAAACGGACAAAGGAGATATTTTCCCTTATCGGTTTTTATGCTCTTATTATTGTCGGAGCGGCCAATCTTTATGCCGTTGGAATAACCGGGGCTCTTGCCGCCCTCAGTCCGGGGCTTATGTCAAATACTCTTGTTATATTTATCTGCGGTATGCTGCCGATTTACATAATAGGTCTTCCTCTGGGCTACTGTGCAATCAGAAAAATACCCGCAGTAACGCTTCCGAAGAAGAGCATGGGCGCCGGCGTTTTTCTTGCCTGTCTCCCCATTGCGATGTTTATGATGTTTGCGGGAAACCTTATAGGAAACGTACTTAGCTCCTATCTTACAAGTGCCTTCGATGTGGAGGTCAGCAGCGCCGCAGCGCAGCTTCTGGAAAACTCCTCAAATCCCCTTCTTAATCTGATTTTTGCGGTGCTTCTGGGGCCTTTTATGGAGGAGCTTATGTTCAGAAAGCTTCTTATTGACAGAATCAGAATATTCGGTGAACGCAGGGCGGTAATTGTATCCGCCGTCCTTTTCGGCTTTTTCCACGGCAATCTGTCCCAGTTTTTTTACGCAATAAGCGTGGGCCTTCTTCTGGGCTATGTTTACCTTCGTACGGGCCGTCTGTCATACAGCTTCGGAATCCACGCCTTTGTAAACTTTATCGGAGGGGTGATTGCGCCTCTGGTTATTCAGAATATAGATGCCGATGCAATAGCCGCACTGGAAACAGACGCGCTTTTATCAGGCGCTCTTCCCGAGGGCTTCCTGCTATATGCGGGCTATACCATACTGATGGGTCTTTTCTTTCTGGGAGGTCTTGCCCTTCTCATTATATTTGCAAGGAGGGTGCATTTTTACAGAACACCCATGGAGCTTCCGAAGGGCGGACGCTTCTCCGCCGTATGGTTTAACCCCGGGATGATTTGCTTTATAATTGCCGAGCTTGCCCTTATGACTGTAACTCTTCTTCAGACGGCAATGTAATAATTCCCGGAAAGGCACGACCATTTCTTCTTGTAAAAAGATAAATTCTATGCTAAAATAACTATGTATGAATTTTACTTCGCAGTGGGACGGCCTGTCCCACTGCGGTTCTGGGTATATACTGGAGGAACACAAATATGCTTGAACTGAGAAATATAAGCTATGAGGTTTCCGATAACGGAAAGAAGGAGCTTATTCTCAATAATATCAACCTTACAATAGAAGACGGCAAGCTGCTTGTCTTTACGGGTCCCAACGGTGGCGGCAAGACCACTCTCGCCAAGATTATCATGGGCCTTGTTACCCCTACATCCGGCCGGATTATTTTTGACGGTGTCGATGTAACGGATATGGATATAACCGAAAGGGCACGCCTCGGAATAAGCTACGGCTTCCAGCAGCCTCCCCGTTTCAAGGGCATTAAGGTTAAGGACCTCATCTCCATTGCCTCGGGAAAGAAGCTTCTTTCCAAGAAGGAGGCCTGCTCTTATCTGACTGCCGTCGGCCTCTGCGCAAATGATTACATCAACAGGGACGTTGATACCTCTCTCTCCGGAGGCGAGGTCAAGAGAATAGAAATCGCAACCATCCTCGCAAGAGGCGCAAAGCTTATGATTCTCGATGAGCCGGAAGCCGGTATCGACCTCTGGAGCTTTACAAAGCTCACAGAAACCTTCAGAGAGGTCCACGAGAAAACAGAATCCACAATGATTATCATTTCCCATCAGGAGAGAATCATCCGCCTTGCAGACGAGGTTATTATTGTCGGCGGCGGAAACATCCAGAAGAGCGGCGCAGCAGAGGAAATCCTTCCCGAAATATTATCCGGTACAACCGGCGCCTGCCCCATAATGAAGTAAGGAGAGAAAGTCATGCTCAGTGAAAACGACAAGGCTCTGCTTGAAACAATAGCCGATATGAAGGGCACCCCCGAGGGGGCAGCCTATAACATCCGCAAGGACTGCTCCTGCTCCGGCAGAGAGTCCAGCGAGAATATTGAAATCAGAGACAAGAAAGACGGCAAGGCCGGAATAGATATAATAATCAAGCCCGGCACGAAGAAGGAAACCTGCTATATCCCCGTTATCATCACCGAATCCGGCATTAAAGAGGATGTTTATAATGACTTCTATGTTGGAGAGGGTGCGGATGTAACCATCGTAGCAGGCTGCGGTATCCACAACTGCGGTGAAGAGGAAAGCCGTCACGAGGGTATCCACTGCTTCCACATAGGAAAAAACGCAAAGGTTCATTACATCGAGAAGCATTACGGCGAGGGCGACGGAAACGGAAAGAACGTTATGAATCCCGAAACCATCTGCTACCTCGAGGAAGGGGCCTTTATGAAGATGGATACGGCCCAGATAAAGGGTATCGATTCCACCAACAGAAACACTAAAATCGTCTGCGGCAAGGGTGCCGATGTTCTCGTTACGGAGCGTCTTCAGACCCACGGCAAGCAGTATGCCAAGAGCGATATGGAAATCATCCTCGACGGTGAGGATTCAAGAGGAAGAGTTATTTCCCGTTCCGTTGCCGGCGATAATTCCGAGCAGATTTTCTTCCCCAAGATGACAGGAAACGCAAAGTGCTTCGGTCATGTTCAGTGCGACTCCATTATCATGGATTCTGCAAAAATCAGCTCCATTCCCGCAATTATCGCAAACTCCACCGAGGCAGAGCTGATTCATGAGGCCGCTAACGTAAAGATAGCCGGTGCGCAGC
>JAKSPP010000131.1 GCA_024404735.1 Oscillospiraceae bacterium
GGCTGCATAAGGCAGCGGATGGACTTTGCCTGAACCCAGGAATCCTCGTTCATAAAGCGCTTGCCCTCTCTGTTTACGAAGAGGAAGAAGAAAACATAGATGGAATATGCAAGAAGGTGCAGGGAAAGAGCCCAGGAGGGAGTTTCAAACTGTCCGCCCATCCAGTATGCCATACGGTGACCGTCACCTGTATTAAGGCCGATTTTCGTCTCGGGGTCAACAGGGGCATAGCCGTTTCTCTTGGGGCGAAGACCCATGGGGCAGAAGGTCTTGAGCATATCGGGGTTTGAGCCGATATCACCTGTTGCAAGAATAACTGCCTGCTTTCCGCAGTAGCGGATATACTTGCCCTCCTTGTTAAGGGCAACGCAGGAAACTACTCTTCCCTCTGCGTTCTTTTCAAGATAAAGAGCTTTTGTATTGCGGATTATTTTATTGCCCTCACCCTCAAGGCAGCGGTCCTGAAGGACCTCGCACATAAGGATGCTTCCGTGGCGGTTTTTGTACTTGGTCTGTCCGGGACGGGCAACAAGATAATGAGTTCCGTCATACTCCGTAAAATCCGGGCCCTTGTAGCGTCCGCCGAAGAGACGGAGCTCAACATTTTCTCCGCCGAGCTCTGTCAGCCACTGGACGGCCTCGGAGCAGTTATTGATATACAGCCAGAGAAGGTCCTCATTGACACGGCTGCCGCACAGGTGCATCCAGTCACGGGCAAACTGCTTCTTATCAATGGATACTCCAAGCTCCCGCATTACCTTGGAATCGGTGCAGGCAATATGGGCACCTCTGGCAACAAGACCGCGGTACTTTTCAAGCACAATGCAGTTAAGGCCAAGGTCTGTGCATCTTGCACCTGCGGCCATACCCGCAATTCCTCCGCCTATGATAAGGACCTCGGTTTCCATAACCCCGGAAATGAGCTCCTCGGGGATTTTATCGGGCTCCTTTGCCCAGGCACAGTCCTTATATGCATCCTTCAGGGTTTCTTCAACATGGTTTTCTTCATTGTCGATAAAATCCATAAAGGGCATTTCTTCTTTTTTTACTTCCGACATTGCTGTTCTCCTTTTCCTTTTTATCCTGTGAGCTTATTAAAACAGGCCGTATATAGCGGCTTTCAGCCTGTTATTGTAGTATTTGCTGTTGGGAAGCATATCCTGAATCATAAAGGCGGCGGAAAGGTTTTCACTCGGGTCTGCCATCATCCAGGCACCCGCAGCTCCAAGCCAGCCGAATTCTCCCACAGAGCCTCCTATTAAAGCCGTACCCTTCGGGAGCATTGTTCTTACGCCATAGCCGTAGCCATAGCCTTCCATATCCGGCATAGCCGTTGTAAATTCCTTAAGCAGTGCCTCTTCCAGAAGATTGGAGCGCATCATATCTATGGTTTTTCTTCCTATTATGTGCTCGCCCCTGTAGGCTCCACCACCTGCAAGCATTGCCGAGAAGGTCTGAAGGTCACCCAGTGTGGAAAGAAGGCCCGCATCGGCAGCCTCGTATTTTCCGTCCGGGGCATACATCGTATCAAGAGGGTCACCCAGAAGATCATTGCAGGGGGAAACGCTTCCGTCGGGATTGTGCCTTACACACCCGGCAAGACGCTCCTCCCAGCCCGGGCGGAAACGGAAGCCCGTATTTTCCATACCCAGAGGCTCGAAAATCTTCTTCCTCATATACTCGCCAAGGGACATTCCGCTTGTAATCTCGACAATTACGGCCATAATATCTATTCCGTAGCCGTACTGGAAATGACTGCCCGGCTCAAAGAGCATGGGAACCTCCGCAAGAGCGCGTATTTCCTCCCTGAGGCTGTATTTTGAAAGGAACTTGCTGCCTCCGAGCTTTTCGTGGATTTCCTTCATGGCATTTGCCGTGGGATTGTCTCCGAAGGAATAGTGGCCCACCCGCATATTGAAAAGGTGCCTTATGAGCATAGGCTCCTTTGCCTCTTCCACACGGAAGGTCCCGTCCTCCTGCGGGATGCTTACAAGAAGATTTTTATATTCGGGAAGATACTCACTGACGGGGTCATCCATAAGGAAGGCTCCCCTTTCGTATTCCATCATTCCGCAGAGAGCGGAATAAACCTTTGTTATTGAATGAATGCGGAAAAGCGTGTCCTCCGTAAGAGGCTTTGTCTTATCCGTATCACGGTAACCGCAGAAGCTTTCGTAAATTATCTCTCCGCCCTTACATACAGACAGTGCGGCACCGGGAAGACCTCTGTCAATAAATGTACTTAATAAGTTATCAAGATCCTTTTTACCGGACATATCTCTTGCCCCCTTCATTATATGCAGTTCGCCTTATGTCATTATACACATAAAAAGGCACTTTTCAAATGATTTTTTTAACATTTACTATATTTAACATTTTTTAATTTTCAATTAAGCACGGATTATTTTAAGCGGATTAAACAAGTTAATATTGCCAAATGCTCCGGTCGCGGCTATAATGATGTCAATAAAAGCTCAGGAGGCTACCTATATGGATACTGCAATGCCAAAGTACATTCTGCGCCCCGATGTTAAATACTACGGACCGGAGGCTATGCACTTAACCGCCCGCTTCTCCCCGGCAGATGCTGTTTTCGACAGCAGCAAAATTACGAGAAAGAAGCTCGATGTGAGCTACGGTCCTCTTCCCGAGCAGCTTATTGATATCTACTATCCCGAAGAGGGTGAGGGCCCCTTCCCCACTGTATTTTTCGTACACGGAGGAGCCTTTCTCGGCGGTGACAGACACAGCGGCTCGGCAAAGATTATCTCCACCTGCCTTAAGCACGGCTATGTTCTTATCTCCGTTGAGTACCGTCTGTCGCCTACGACAAAATTCCCAGAATTTCTGTATGATGTAAAGACAGCCGTACGCTACGCAAGAGCAAACGCAAAGGAGCTCTCACTTGACCCCGACAGGCTTGCAATGGCGGGTGACTCTGTGGAGGTGCGCGAACTCTTCTATGAGATCCTTTGGGACATCGCAGG
>JAKSPP010000132.1 GCA_024404735.1 Oscillospiraceae bacterium
ATCCCACACTTAAGCCCACAACAGGCTCAATGCCCGGCATCAAGGCCTTTACTGCAGCAGTTTTCGGCGGTATCGGCTCAATTCCCGGTGCAATGATAGGCGGAATACTCCTCGGTGTAATCGAGATTCTCGGTAAGGCATATGTCTCCTCCGAGCTCGGCGATGCCTTTGTATTTGCAGTTCTGATTCTTGTACTTCTTGTTAAGCCCACAGGACTTCTGGGCAAGAAGATACATGAGAAGGTTTGAGGTGAGTGATATGAAGAAGCCTTCCCTGAAAACCGCAAAGCAGCTTTTCCCCTTCGGTCTCGTTGTTGTTGCATTTATAATCTGTCAGATTCTTGTTTCCGCCAATGCAATGCCCCGTACAACAAAGTCCCTTCTTATTCCCGTATGCGCATATATAGTAATGGCCGTATCCCTCAACCTGACTGTCGGTATTTCCGGTGAGCTCAGCCTCGGTCATGCCGGCTTTATGTCCGTCGGCGCCTTTTCCGGTGTTGTTATGGCAACCTATGCAAGAGAGGTTTTTGCCGCCCCCGCCCCTGTACAGCTCCTTCTTGCAATTATTGCGGGCGGAATTATGGCCGCAATACTCGGCGTCCTTATCGGTATCCCTGTTTTAAGACTTCGAGGCGACTATCTTGCCATTGTTACCCTCGCCTTCGGTGAGATTATAAGAAACATCCTAAACTGCATTTATATCTACCTTGACGGGGCTACCCTTCGTTTTGCATTCAACAATGCAAACCTTCCCGGCACTCCTATTTTCAGAGGTCCCACAGGCGTAACCTCCGTCCAGAGAATTTCTACCTTCACCGCCGGCTTCCTCCTTGTTATGTTTACGCTTATAGTCGTACTTAACCTTATAAGATCCCGTTCCGGACGCGCAATAATGGCAATCAGAGATAACCGTATCGCCGCTGAGTCTGTCGGTATCGATGTAACCAAATACAAGATGATGGCCTTCGTTGTATCTGCTCCTCTTCCAGGTATGCGCGGTGCCCTCTTCGGCCTTCATTACTCCGCATTTACTCCCGCAAACTTCTCCTTCACTGCATCGATTCTTATTCTCGTTTATGTTGTTCGCGGCGGCATCGGAAATATTACAGGCTCGATTAGTGCTGCAACGATTCTGTACATCCTTCCGGAAAAGCTCCGTCAGTTCTCCGACTATCGTATGCTCGTTTACGCAATAGTCCTTATCGCCGTAATGCTTATTACAAACAGCAGCGGTGCAAAGAACCTCCTTATGAGAATTATTCCAGGCAGGAAAGGAGACAAGGACAATGGCTGACTTCACTTACAATAAGCCCAAAATGGTGCCCGTTCCCAGCACATCCATTATTCCCGAAAGAGATCTGGGCGTTAACCCTATACTTGAGTGCACCCATCTCGGCATTGACTTCGGTGGCCTCAGGGCTGTTGATGATTTTAATCTCACAATCGGACGTACGGAAATTGCCGGCCTTATAGGCCCCAACGGTGCAGGTAAGACAACCATCTTTAACCTCCTCACAAAGGTATATCAGCCCACCCGCGGCACAATTATGCTCGACGGAAAAGACACCAATGGTATGACCACTGCACAGGTAAACCGTCTCGGAATTGCCCGTACCTTCCAGAATATCCGCCTTTTCGGCAACCTCTCTGTTGAGGATAACGTAAAGCTCGGCCTGCACAACAATATAAAGTACAATACAGTTTCCGGTATTCTTCGCCTTCCCTCCTACTGGAGAAAGGAAAAGCAGGCTCACGAAAGAGCTCTTGAGCTCCTTTCCATCTTCGATTTGCAGGACAAGGCTTCCGAGCAGGCCGCTTCTCTCTCCTATGGTGACCAGCGCCGTCTGGAAATCTGCAGAGCTCTTGCAACAAGCCCCTCCCTCCTTCTTCTTGATGAGCCTGCTGCGGGAATGAACCCCGCCGAAACTGCGGCCCTTATGGAAAACATCGTCAAGATAAGAGACCTCTTTAAGATTGCCGTCCTTCTTATCGAGCACGATATGAGCCTTGTTATGGGTATCTGTGAGGGAATTGCCGTTCTTAACTTCGGTAAAATCATTGCAAAGGGCACCGCTGAGGAAATCCAGAGCAATCCCGAAGTAATCGAGGCATATCTCGGAAAGAAAGGGGAGAAGGAATAATGCTTTTAAGCGTAAAGGATATTAACGTTTATTACGGGCAGATTCACGCCATCAAGGATATTTCCTTTGAGGTCAACGAGGGAGAGATAGTAACTCTTATCGGTGCAAACGGCGCAGGAAAATCCACAACCCTTAAGACAATTTCCGGACTTATGCGCGCAAGAACAGGCTCCATTGAATTTGACGGAAAGCCCATTTCCTCGACTCCCGCACATAAAATAGTAACGGGCGGTCTTGTCCATGTTCCCGAAGGAAGACGTATTTTCACCTCAATGACAGTTGAAGAAAATCTCGAGATGGGCGCATTTATAGTCAAGGATAAGAGTAACGATGATCAGCTTGCCCATGTCTATGACCTCTTCCCCCGCCTGAAGGAAAGAAGAAAGCAGATTGCGGGAACTCTCTCCGGCGGTGAGCAGCAGATGCTGGCAATGGGCCGCGGACTTATGTCCAGCCCCAAGCTTATGATGCTTGACGAGCCTTCAATGGGTCTTGCCCCTATTCTTATCCAGCAGCTTTTCGATATTATCCAGTCTCTCCACGAGGCCGGAACGACCATCCTTCTTGTTGAGCAGAATGCTCAGATGGCTCTCTCCATTGCAGACAGAGCCTATGTTCTCGAAACAGGCCGTATCACTCTTTCCGGTACGGGAAAGGAGCTTTCCGAGAGTGAATCCGTTCGCAAGGCATATCTCGGCGGCTGAGTTAAATTAATATCCGTATATAGTTTTCCGAAAGGGCGCGTTGCAAAATAGCGCTAAAAAAGAAGCACTGAGACCTAAGAAAAGGTTTTCAGTGCTTCTCTTTT
>JAKSPP010000133.1 GCA_024404735.1 Oscillospiraceae bacterium
TCACAGATTCTGACACTAGCCGAAAACGTGCAGTAAAAAACGATGCCACTGGACAGTATTTATATAAGAGAGCTCGCAAAGGAGCTCAACGAAATGCTCTCGGACAGCACCGCCGACAAGGTTCAGCAGCCGGGCAGAGATACCATTGTTCTCTCCATGAGAGGCAAAAAAGGCTCCCATCGCCTTCTTCTCTGCGGCAGTGTTGGCTCCGCGGGAGCTTACATAACACGCTTTCCCTATGAAAACCCCGCCTCTCCGCCTATGTTCTGCATGCTTCTGCGCAAGCATTTATCGGGTGCAAGGCTCGTATCGGTTTCTCAGCCCATGGGCGAGAGAATACTCCGCTTTGACTTCGATACAAAAGATGAGCTCGGTCTCAGGGAGCCCGGGGCACTTATTCTGGAGCTTATAGGACGCAGCACAAATATTATCCTTCTCAACAAGGAAGGAATGATACTCGACTGCCTCAGAAGAGTTGATTTTGAAAAGAACTCCGCACGCCAGGTTATGCCGGGGCTTTACTACAGATACCCCTCCCCCGGTGACAGACTTAATATCCTGACGGAGGATAAGGGGGCACTTATTGAGCTTATGGCCTCCGCCCCACCGGCTGCCGCCGACAGGGAAAAATGGATTTTATCCCGTTTTTCCGGTCTTTCCCCTCTTATTGTCCGCGAGCTTCTTAAAAGAGGCGGTGACGGCGAAAACGGTCTTGTTTCCGCCTTTGAGGCCCTCCTTGACAGCCTTGAGGCCGGAGAGGCAAGGCCCTATGCCCTTAAAAGAGACGGAGAAATTACGGACTTCTCCTTTATGAGAATAACCTCCTTTGACGGTATAAGCGAGGAGCAGGAGGGCTTCTCCTCGCTTCTTGATGACTTCTATACAAAAAGAGCAAGTCAGGATGAGTTCAGGCGCAGAACAAGCTCTCTTCGCAAAACCGTTAAGAACGCCTATGAGAGAACGGAAAGGAAGCTCTCTGCCCGCCGCTCCGAGCTTGCCGCCACTACAGGCCGTGAAGAGAAGAAAAAGCTTGCAGAGCTCATTACCGCAAACCTCTGGCAGGTAAAGGGAAAGTGCAGCTCCATAAAGGTATCGGACTACTATGAGGAGGGCTGCCCGGAGCTTGAGATTCCCCTTGACCCCCTCAAAACCCCGCAGCAGAATGCGGCAAAATATTATAAGGAATACAACAAGCTGAAAAACGCCGAGAAGTATCTCGGCGGTCTTATAGAGAGCAACGAAAGGGATCTTTCCTATCTTGCCGCCGTTCTCGACGAGCTTGACAGGGCAGACTCCGACGCCGTTATCTCGGATATAAAGGATGAGCTTGCAAAAACGGGCTTCTTAAAAAAGAGCGCCTCCGGGGGCAGGAAGGAAAAACCCCGCAGCTTTGCCCCCTTTAAGTACACCTCCCCCGACGGAACGGAAATCCTCGTCGGAAGAAGCAATGTTCAGAACGATAATCTAAGCTTCGTCCTTGCACGTAGAAACGACATCTGGCTTCACGTTCAGAAAATACACGGAAGCCACGTTATAATCCGCTGCGGTGACGAGGGGGCAAGTGATGAGACGATTATGTATGCCGCCTCACTTGCCGCAAAGCATTCTCAGGCAGATAAGGGCAGTAAGGTTCCCGGTGACTACACTAAGGTCAGAAACCTCAAAAAGCCCTCCGGTGCCCTCCCGGGAATGGTTATATACACAGAATACAAAACCGTAATCGTTACGGCTATAAAAGACTGATAAGAGGAAAAAACAATGGTTATTATAATGAAATCCTCTGCCTCGGAGGCAGAGATAAGAAGCGCAAAGGAGGCAATGGAGGCCTCCGGCGTACGCGTAATGGTCTCAAAGGGAAGTGAAACAACCATCCTGGGTGCCGAGGGCAATGCCGCCAAAATCGACCGCGAAAAGATGGAGCAGTACCCCGGCGTAGAAAGGGTTATGCTTGTCAGTGAGCCCTACAAGAAGGCCAACAGAAAATATCATCCCGATGACAGCATTATAAATCTGCCCGGCGGAAAAACAATAGGCGGAAAAAAGCTTGCCATCATTGCCGGCCCCTGCTCCGTTGAGACAGATGAGCAGATTACCTTCGTTGCAGACTGCGTTAAAAAGTCCGGCGCAGCCGCCCTTCGCGGAGGTGCCTTCAAGCCCAGAACCTCCCCCTACTCCTTCCAGGGCCTTGAGGACAAGGGTCTTGAGATGCTCAGAAGAGCAGGTGACGAGAGCGGCCTTCCCATTGTAACCGAAATTATGGATGTTGAGCACATCGATGCCTTTGAGAAGTATGTCGACGTCATTCAGGTCGGCGCAAGAAATATGCAGAACTTTAACCTTCTGAAGAGACTGGGCGCCGGCACAACCAAGCCCATTCTTCTCAAGAGAGGCCTTTCCGCCACAATCGAGGAGTGGCTTATGAGCGCAGAATACATTATGGCAAGCGGAAATAACAATGTCATTCTCTGCGAGCGCGGAATAAGAACCTTTGAGACCTTCACAAGAAACACTCTGGATTTATCCGCGGTTCTTGCTGTAAAGCAGCAGTCTCACCTGCCCGTTATCGTAGACCCCTCCCACGCCTGCGGAAAAGCATGGATGGTTGAAAAAATGTCCATGGCAGCCATTGCCGCAGGGGCAGACGGCCTGATGATTGAGGTTCATAACGATCCTCCCCATGCTCTCTGCGACGGTGCTCAGTCCATTACTCCCGTGCAGTTTGATTCCCTTATGGGCAAAATAAGAGCTCTCGCCTCCGTTGTGGGAAGAGATATTGACTGATTTTTATATGCAGATGCAAAAATGGGCGCGTTGCAAAATAGCGCTAAAAAAAGAAGCACTGAGACCTAAGAA
>JAKSPP010000134.1 GCA_024404735.1 Oscillospiraceae bacterium
TTTTCGTCAAAAAAAGGGAGTCCTGCAAAATTTCTCATTTTGCAACACTCCCTTTGAGTTTAAGTTTCGGTCTTACTCGTCCTTGCCGCAGCAGCAATCGGAGGATTTCTCCTCGGCCTCTTCTACGATTTCGACAACGATTTCCTCTGCAGCCTCACCGCAGCAGCACTTAGCCTCCTCGGTTACCTCCTCTGCAGCCTCACAGCAGCAGCTCTTAACCTCCTCGGCGGCTTCCTCTGCACCACAGCAGCAGCACTCGGCGGCTTCCTCGGCGCAGGCGCATACATCACCGGCGGCTGCCTCTTCGGCGGCAACGATATCCTCGAGGTCACAGGCCTCATCGGCATTTTCTGCCTTCATTGCCTCAATCTCGGTCTCCTTGGAGGCAACGGCAGCCTCGGCGGCGGAAACATCCGCAAAAAGCTGAGCAATGAGGGCATCCTCAATCTCGGCGGACTTATTGTTCTCGTAGTAAAGTCTTCCGATTTCCTTGAAGGCCTTCTCCATCTTTTCCTTTTCGGTTGCGATTTCAACCTTCAGCTTTGCTGTCTTTGTGGCTACCTTTGCCTTGTCTGCTGCAGCACCGGCAAAGTCCTTTGTCTTTTCTGCGGCAACGCCGGCAAAATCTTTGGTCTTCTCGGTAACATCACCGAGCTTTGCAAGTAACTTTTCTTTGAATCCCATGGTTTAATCCTCCTTGGTAATTTCTTCTTCCTCCGCGGTATTATCCGCATCGGATATATTGTTTAAGCTGTTGTCTTCTGTTAAATTATTGACTTTCTCATCATTCTCCATTATATCAGCATTGCCGTCACTGTCAAGAGCAATTCCGAAAAGGGGCTTCTCCCCGGCCTTTACACGGCCCGTGTTTACAAGATGAAGAACAAGGGCTGCGGCCATTGTCAGGAAGGCAAGGAGCTGGGATACCCTGACAGCACCGGGTATAAGCCAGAGACTGTCGGAGCGCAGACCCTCAATGAACATTCTGCCCAGACCGTACCAGAAGAGGTACAGAAGGAATATCTGCCCCTTATAACGGCGGCGGTTTTTAACCACATTGTGAAGAATAACAAGGCCCAGTGCATTCCAGAGGCTTTCGTAAAGGAAGGTGGGATGGACATAGATTGTCTGCCCGTTCAGGGTAAGGCCCATTTTGCAGAAAACATCTGTTTCGTAGCCATAGGCCTCTCTGTTAAAGAAGTTGCCCCAGCGGCCCACGGACTGTCCGATAAGAAGGCCGAGACCCGCAATATCCAGAGTGGGAAAGGGGGAAACCTTCAGGCGCTTTGAACGCCAGAGTATTGCGATTACAGCGCCTATAACACCGCCGTAAATTGCAAGGCCGCCGTCCCTTATTCTGAAAATATCCGTCCAGTTATCCCTGTAATTGGACAGATAGAACAGAACGTAGTAAAGTCTTGCGCCGATTACGCCGAAAATAAGACCCCATATAGCCATATCATAGACATTGTCCATCTTCTCATCAAGGCGCTTTGATGAGCTTACGGAGGAGTAAACAAGGGCGAGCAAAAAGCCGCAGGCAATGATTATTCCGTAAAAGTAGACAGAAAATCCACCGATTACAAGGGCCGAGGGGGGATTTATTCTGAAGCCCTCCCCGAGCATGGGAAAGCTTATGATTGCTTCTCTCAATTTGCAGTCTCCTCGCAAAAAATCAGTCGGGGCTGTTAACGCCCAGGCTTGCCTTTTCGGGAACGAAGTTCTCCTTTATAAAGGCGCAAACCTCTTCCATTGTGATGCTCTCAATTATATCCGACTCATCATAGAGATTGTCTCCGTCAAAGAAGGAGCCGATAAGCGCAGAGGCATAACCGCCAAAGCGGTCATATCTGCGGAGCTTTGAGCCGAAGAAGGACTTCTTTGTGCCGGAAAAGCGTGCCGCGGGGAAACCGTTTTCGGCGGCAGAGGCGCACTCCTCAAAGAAGAGGCGGCTTACCTCCCCGGGCTTTCTTGTCTCGCCGGAAATAAAGGCCGTAAAGGTTCCGCGAAGGCACTCACAGTCTCCGCTGAAATCGGAGTTTATAAGACCCTCGGAGTAAAGCCTTGCATAGAAGGGGGATGAGGGAGAGGTGAGAAGGGACATGGCAAGGTCGCAGAGAAGGCATTTTCTCTGAAGTACCCTTCCGTCCCCGCTTCCGTCCATCTTGATTGCAAGAAGCATCTGGGGAATGGAAACGGAGGATATGCGCGTAAGCTCCTTCTTAAAGGGCAGAGTGGGCTCCTCCCCTCTGTAGTCAACAAGGGGAACCTCCCTGTTCTCCTTGCCCTCAAAGGCCTCGGAGGCAATTTTAACAGCCTCCTCGGGATTCACATCACCCACAATGGCAAGAACCATATTTGCGGGGGTGTAGAATGCGTTATAGCAGTCGTAGAGGGTTTTGGGGCTAATCTCACCGATGGACTGTACCGTTCCGAGAATGCTCTCGCGGATGGGGTGCTTCTCATAAAGGCACTTCATCGTATCCTCAGAGAGCATGCTTGCGGGGTCATCAAGATACATTCCTATTTCCTGCCCGATGATGCCCTGCTCCTTACTTACGCTTTCCTCTGTAAAATAAGGGGTGAGGACATAGCGCAGAAGAAGACGGAGGTTATCCTCGAAGTTATCCGTGCAGGAGAAGTGATAAACCGTCATATCGGGGGAGGTGTATGCATTGGGGGATGCGGACATGGAAACAAACTCTGCCATAACGTCCTCATCGCCGGGCATATCAAACATCTTGTGCCCATTTCCTTGAGCACAAGATGTTTGATATGCCCGGCGCTGAGGACGTTATGGCAGAGTTTGTTTCCATGTCCGC
>JAKSPP010000135.1 GCA_024404735.1 Oscillospiraceae bacterium
GGGTGTAACTCCATCTCATTCTAGATGAGTTACCCCAACATTTATTATAGAACCGGAATTTTTGCTTTTTTGACTTAAAGCTATATCATTTTTTCTTGATTATTATGTCCCTTTGAGTATATAATAAACAATGTAATAATACAGTTACCGAATATGCCGAAAGGAGATTATTAATATGTTTGAATTTCTTCCCATGAGCGACAGAATAAAAAATATGCGCGAAAAGCGCGACCTTTTTACCTCCGGAAAGTATATGTCCATTAACACGGAGAGAACCAAAATTTATACAGATTATTATAAAACCCATGAGTATGAGTACCCCATACTTAAGAGAGCGGGCGCTCTTTATTCCTGGTGCGCCAATCATAAGGTTGAGGTTTTTGATGACGATATTTTCGTCGGTGTAACCGGTGAAACCCAGCGCTCTCTGAGCCCCTATGTTGAGACAGACTGCCGCTGGATTCCCGGCGTTGTTGACGATGACGAGACCTTTAAAAAGGCCTGGCAGAGCGAGAACGAAAATGTCATCTACATGTCCGATGAGCAGCGCGAAATTCTGAAGGAGGCCTATGATTTCTGGAAGGACAGAACCATCACTAAGATGGTTACCGGCGCTATGACTCCCGACTTCCATGATGCAGTCGGAAACGGCTGCTTCCTCTATCCCGGAAAGGGCGGCCCCTTAAGAAGCGGTTTTTCCGGAATGCCCCAGGGCCATTATATCGCAAATTTCAACAAGGCAATAAATGTTGGCTTTGCCGAGGTTAAGCGTCAGGCAGAGGAAAAGCTGGCCGAGCAGAGAGGCAAGGTCTTTGAGGACAAGGCAGAGAAGCAGGTTTTCTACTATGCGGTAATAAGAGTATGCGATGGCGCTATGCTTCTTTCCAAGCGTTATGCCGAGGCCTGCCGTAAGAAGGCAGAGACTGCCTCCGGCGAGAGAAAAGAAGAGCTTATGCGTATGGCCGCTTCACTTGACCATCTTATGGAGAAGCCCGCCGAGACCTTCTGGGAGGGTATGCAGGCAGCCCTGTTCTATCAGCTTCTTCTTTCCACAGACTGTCAGCAGCACGGTCAGTCCATGGGTCGTATTGATAATTACACAGGACATCTTCTTGATAAGGACCTGAAAGAGGGACTTGTTACCCACGAGCAGGCTCAGGAATACTGTGATGCATTTATTCTCAGACTTTCCGACTTCGTTATGCTTCCCAGCTTTGCAAACAACGAGAGAATTATCCAGCTTCTCGAAGAGGGACAGAATCTTTTCTCCGCAATTTATAACGGCCTTACTGCCACTGCAGGTATTGCCCTCACCCTCGGCGGCGTAAATCCCGATGGAAGTGATGCCTGCAACGAGGTAACCAGAAAGCTTCTTCAGACCTATGGAAGAATGAAATTCCCCGATCCCACCGTTGCTCTCAGAGTAAATGAGAATACGCCCAAGGACATCTGGCGTCTTGCAATTGAATCCTCCAAGCGCTGCGGCGGTATACCTCAGCTTGAAAATGATGATTTGCTTATTCCTCTTATGCAGGATCTGGGCTTTGACCTTGAGGAGGCCAGAAACTACTCCATAGTCGGTTGCGTTGAGCCTGCCGGAACAGGAAATGAGTGGCCCGCCTGCGGTAACTGCGGAAGAGAGGCTATGTGGAATATGGTTGACCTTATCCATATTACCATCAACGGCGGTTATAACAAGATGACAGGCAAGTGGGCCGTTCCCTGCAAGAAGCTTTATGAGTGTGAGAGCTTTGAGGAATTTCAGGAGAACTTCGTCAGGGAGATGCAGTATGTTCTTGACTGGAGCATGTCCTACACAAATATGTTTGAGATGGTTTACTCCCACTACTTCCCCTGCATTGTCGCATCCACCCTTATGGACGGATGTATGGAGTCCGGAAGAGACGTCACTGCAGGCGGTGCAAAGCACAACCGCTGCGGCCTGACAGCCATCGGAACCTCTAACTGCGGTGACAGCCTTATGACCATCAAGAAGCTTTGCTTTGACGATAAGACAGTCACTACAAGAGAGCTTTATGATGCCCTTGAGGCAGACTGGGTTGGCTATGAGGATCTCCGCACAACAATTATCAATAAGGTTCCTCATTACGGGAACGATATCGATGAGGTTGATAACCTTGCCGCATGGTGTCTGAGTGAGTTTGCAAGAATTATCTCCGGCGAGAAGATTAAGAGAGCATACGGCTCCGGCGGAACCTTCTCCATGACTTCTCATATGTATTATGGCTCCATTACCCCCGCAACTCCCGACGGAAGAAAGGCGGGCGAGCCTCTGGCAGATGCAATTTCTCCCCGTCAGGGCTTCGATAAGAACGGTCCCACCGCATATCTCAAGAGTGCCGCAAAGCTCCCCCACAGAGCTCTCACAAACGGCGACCAGCTTAATATCCGCTTCTCACCGAAAACCGTTGAAGGCGATGAGGGCGCTGAGAAGCTGAGAATGCTTATCCTCGCTTACTTCAAGCTCGGCGGTATGCAGGTTCAGTTTAACGTTGTATCCACGGATAGTCTGCGCGAGGCTCAGGAAAAGCCCTCTGAGTTTAAGGACCTCGTTGTAAGAATTGCCGGCTTCTCCACATATTTTGTCACCCTCAACAAGCAGACTCAGGATGACTTTATTACAAGAACGGAGCAGATGGTATAAAAGAAAAAATCATCAGTTAATAACAAGGCCCCCTGTCTAATGACGGGGGGCCTTGTAACATATTTGCATTAAACTATTTACTTAATAATAACCTTGTTGAAATTTTTCTTGCCGCGCTTGAGGACAATTCCTTCCTTCAGCTCTTCGACTGT
>JAKSPP010000136.1 GCA_024404735.1 Oscillospiraceae bacterium
AATACTGTGGATATTGTCGTCCCTTTTTTTGCCGTCAGCCTTGATGATGACGGAAATATAAAAAATAAATGCTCATACTATTTTGACATATCCGATGATTCGGCTCTGAAGGAGTACGTGCTTAGGGCACTGTCCTCCGGAGAGAACAAGGGCGTTCTGCAGGGAGAAATGCTTCGGTTTCTTGTTATACGCAATGCGGACGGAATGAGAATTGCCTTCGCCGATACAACGGGAGAGCACGAAATTCTGAATAATCTGATTAAAATGATTATTATTGTGGGAATTGCCAGTGAGCTCATTTTATTCTTTATCAGTTTTTTCCTGTCAACTCTTGTTGTAAAGCCGGTTGATAATGCCTGGAAGCAGCAGCATCGCTTCGTTTCCGATGTTTCTCATGAACTGAAAACCCCGCTTACCGTAATAATGACAAATGCAGAGCTTCTTTCAAACGGCTTTATTGATTCCGAGTCGGGAAAACGTTATGTCAGAAATATAACCATTATGTCAAAAAGAATGCACAATCTTGTTGACAGCCTTCTGGAGCTTGCAAGAGCCGAAAACACAACCATGAAAACAGTGGGAAACGAGACGGATATTTCCGAAGTCGTCCTTGATTCGCTTCTTCCCTTTGAGCCTCTGTTTTATGAAAACGGGCTGCGGCTTGAAACGGAAATCGAGGAGGGTATTTTTGCGCCGATTATTCCGGATAAGCTTTCGGATATCTGCGGGATACTTCTGGATAATGCCCTTAAATATTCGGTCCCCGGAGGCAAAACTATCGTAAGGCTTAAGAAGGCCGGCTCAAGAAAGTTTGTCCTTTCCTGTGCAAATGAGGGAGAGGCTATTTCCCGCGAAAATCTGACAAGAATATTTGACAGATTTTACAGAGGTGACGAGAACAGAAAAAGCTCCGATTCCTTTGGATTGGGTCTTGCCATAGCAAAGCATACCGTTGAGGCCTACGGCGGTAAAATCTATGCCGAAAGCAAAAACGGTGTCAATACCTTTACGGCGGAAATGCCGATATAAATAAAACTAAAAGACGGTGCGGGTATTTATGCTCTGTACCGTCTTTTTGCTGTATACAAAAAATGGATAGTAAACAAAAGCCCTTGCATTTTACAGATAAATCTATTACAATAAAAACAAGTAAAATGGTTTTTTACGGCTATTAAAATAAATACACAAGAGAAAGAAGGATTTGCTCTATGTCAATGGAAGTACAGAATATTACCTATGGTCCCGGAAAGCTGAAGGCCAAGGTTATGGTTGCAGACGAGGGCGGCTTTAACGTTACCTCCACCCTCATTATGGGCGAGAAGGACTGTGTCCTTATCGACTGCCAGTGGACCCGCTCCAACGCATATCGTGTTATTGCCGAAATCGCCGAGACCAACCTCAACCTGAAGGCTGTTTTCGCAACTCATGCTCACCCCGACCATTACTGGGGCATCGGCTATATCGGACAGGCCTTCCCCGAAGCAAAGCTTTATGCTCTTGATTATGATATTCCCGTCATCAATGTTCAGTTCGGTGACAAGACAGAGCACTGGGAGGAGGTAATCGGAAAGGTTAACCTCTGTCGTCTTCTTCCCGAAATCGAGCCTCTGCCCGCAGATAACAAAATTATGCTGGAGGGTGAGGAAATCATCGTTATGCCCAAGCTCTGGGGTGACCTTAAGTATAACTCCGGTGTATGGGTTCCCTCCATCAAGACCTTCATAGGTTCCGATATTCTCTTTTCCGATGCCCACCCCTTCACCTGCGAGGTTTCCGCAAAGGGCCGCAAGTGGTGGTATGAGGAGATTGAAAACATTGAGAAGCTCGGTGCAGAGGTTGTTGTTCCCGGTCATATGAAGCAGGGACTTCCTCTCGACGGACACGCCTTCGACTATACCAAGAGATATCTCAAGGCAACAGAGGAGGAGCTTGCCGTATGTAAGGACGAGAAGGAATTCTTCTACAATATGTGCATGCGCTTCCCGGAGAGCACCCTTATCTTCCTCTCCAACGATATGAATTCCAGTGTTTTCCTCGGCGGTCGCGAGTGGAACTGGAGCGATATGGACGACTAAAGGAGATAATAATTATGATTCAGCCTATTACCAGTATTTTCGACGCATTTTCCCTTAAGGGCAAAAACGCAGTTATAACAGGCGGTAACCGCGGCCTCGGCTACGGTATTGCAGAAGCTTATGCACAGGCAGGTGCCAACATTGCCATTCTCTGCCGCGATGCACAGAAGGCTGCCGAGGCTATTGACGGCCTGAAGCAGTACGGCGGCAAATATGAGAGCTTTTCCTGCGATGTAACCTCCATTGAGTCCTGCAGAAAGGCAGTTGCTGATGTCTGCGCTTCCTTCGGCTCCATTGATATTCTTGTGAACAACTCCGGCGTTTCCTGCACAAAGTCTCTTCTTGATATGGATGAGGAGCTTTCCGACTGGTACAGGGTTGTCAATACAGACCTTAACGGAACCGTTCATATGACCTATGAGGTTGCAAAGCGTATGCGTGATGCCGGCAAGGGCGGCGTAATTGTAAATGTCGCATCCAATGCCGCATTTATGGTAAACAAGGGCCAGCCCATGAGCCCCTACTCCTCTGCAAAGGCCGCTGTTGTTCACTTCACCCGCTGCATGGCAGTTGAGCTTTCCCAGTATGATATCCGTGTTAACGGCATTGCCCCCGGCTTTACCAATTCCGAGCTTTCCAAGCATATCCCCAAGGATAACTTCGTAAAGATTATCGACCAGACTCCCGCACGCCGTTTCGGCGAGCCCATTGAATTCGGTGCTCT
>JAKSPP010000137.1 GCA_024404735.1 Oscillospiraceae bacterium
CCTGTTTCGGAGAGTCGCAGAGATGCGGCTCTTTTTTGTTTTTGTTTATTTTTAATGTAATACAGGAGATATACATGAAAAAAATTATTGTATTGCTGATAATAACGGCGATGCTGTTATGTTCTCTTTGCGCCTGCGGTGGCAAAGAAAATAACACTCCCCCCGCTGCAAATGGCACTTCGGAGGCCTCTTCCCCTGCTTCATCAACGGATACACAGGCCAAAGCAGCCGAGCCCCTTGTTCTTTCCGAAATCGGGGACGATGCCGACAAGGCCGCCTTCCTTGACTCTCTTAATTCCGAGGCCATTACCCCGCTTTACCGCAGCATAACTCTCACGGGAACAAAGCTCCCCATGGAGCAGGTTTATTCCGTAAAGGATTTAATCGAGCTTGCAGGCTACGGCCTCGAGCTATCCGGTCTTGAGGGTCTTTGCGTTAGGGCAGAAACAGAGCTCAAAGGGGAAATGTCGGTTCTTGCGGGACTTGACCTTGTTAAGCTTCTTAAGCTTTGCGGAGCGGATATGTCCGAGGAGCAGAGAATAATGTTCCGTTCCGAGGGCGAGGAGGTCAAATGCGCCTTCGGAGAAGACACGGCGGCAATGCTTGTTCTGACGGTTAACGGAAAACTGACAGAGAGCGGCGCCGGACTTCTTGTTGACAGCAAGGGAAAAATCTACGCCGAGAACGTTGATTTTCTTATGTTCGGCTCATGCTGTGATGACCCCCATTACGATATGCACAACCGTGCCCCCCACGATGTGAGTGCGGATATTACCTTCACCTTTAATATTTATAAGGGCGATGCCTTCGACAGAGCTGTCACATACACAACTGCGGAGCTCGAGGCTCTTGCCTCTGCAAGGCCCGATGCCGTTTACGGAAGCTACTACGGAGTTATAGGAGACAAGGACAGCTTTGTCACTATGGGCGGCGGAGGATTTCTCGATTACTTCGAGGGTCTGCGCTTTGACTACCTCCTGAAGGAGGAGCTCGGCATTACTTCGCTTAAGGGCAGTGCAGAGCTTTTCAGCCGTGATGACGAATCCTATGCCATCATTGAGGACCTTGCATATTTTGAGCAGACTGCCGATAACTATTATATGTGCGACTCGGAGGGCAATGTTATTGAGGGCCTTGCAATTCCCCTTCTTGCCTATGCCAAAAACGGCAGTCCCCTTCTTCCCCTGCATGAGCACGACAGCGAAGCCTATGTTTCCAAAACGCCACTGAAGGAGGCTCTTAACGAAATGGGCATTGAAAAGCCGGATATCGGAACCGTAAAAAACCACAGTGGCCCCTTTGTTGCAGCCCTCGGTGACTGCGCCGGCTTCTACGGAGGATATCAGACAGAAACAGGTGCCGACTGCGTCCGTATGGACATACATCTCGCATAAGGAGAAAAACCAGTGAAGAAAAGACTTTTTGTTTTGTTAATGCTTATAGCCTGCCTGACTATGATAAGCGTTCCCTCCTTTGCCTATATTGAAAGAGGAACTGTTCACATCTACGCAGATACAGAAGGCGTCAGCCTCAAGGTCGGAGAGAGCGCCACCGTTGCCATCACTCTTGACCCCGCACAGGAGGACCAGATGCCCGGCTGCGGTATGGCAGACTGCCCCCAGGAATGCGGACAGAACTGCCTTTCCGATGACGGAAACTGCACCTGCGATATCATCACTTACGAAACCTATTACACAGAGGTAATCGTTACAAACAAGAACGAAGCCGTTGCCGAGGCCTCCTATGCAGACGGCGTTCTGACGATTAAGGCTCTTGCCGCGGGCGAGGCAAGCATTAATGTCGCCGCACGCCTCCGCGAATACATGGGCTCCTCCGTTAACATCACCGTCACAGCCGAAAAGCCGGCCCCTGCAGTTTCAACCGGTACCATTGTCGGAATCGGCGCTGCCGTCATCATTGTTATTGCCGCTGTCGTAGTTTTCTCGGTTAAAAAGGCCAAAAAGAAATAAAAGAGATAATTAATATGAAAAACACAGTAAAAGGTACGGCATTATGCCTTACGGCAATTATGCTTATTTCCCTCGCAGCCTGCGGAAAAACCCCTGAAGATAACACACCCCCTGCGCCTGCCACTCAGGAAACCGTTACGGAAATCAAAAGCGAGACTCCCGAAGCTCCTGCAGAAACAAACGAAGCCCCCGAAGCTCCTGCGGAAATAAAAACATCCGATGCGAAAGCAACGGAGGTTTCCGTTACAACCGACAATAACGGCGAGGATGACCAGCACGTCAACTTTAAGATAAGCTTTGATTCCGATGCGGGAACACTTCTCCCCGGAGATTTTGCCGTAACTATTGCGGGAAACGAGCTTGAGGCCGAGCGCATTTCCGTAAGCGCAGAGGGAAACAGCGCCGTTTTAACTCTTCGCACCGATGCAATAAAGGCCGGTGTAATAGAGGTAGACTACTCCGGCAGCGGTGCCCACGGATTTTACATTCACTCCATAGTCTCTCCCGGTATGAAGCTTGAGCTTGTTTCCGAGGATAAGGATAATGCAACGGCAACTGTCAGAGTTGCGGATATCTATCACGTCCGCGGAATCGGAAGAGTAATGCTCCTTGAAAACGGAGAGGTCATTAAAACTCAGGGCGAGGAGAGCAGCGTCTTCACAGGTGTTCACGGACACAGCTTCCTCACCATGGACGAAAATACCATTGCCGAAAAGATTGTTTTCGGTCTCGGCGAGAGCTTCCCCGAGGGTTATGATTTTTCCTCCGACAGCAATACCGTAACCGTCAGGAAATTAAATGCAGAGGGT
>JAKSPP010000138.1 GCA_024404735.1 Oscillospiraceae bacterium
CTGTTATTATTGTAATAACCGGCGTTTTCGACGATATTATGCAGCTGAAATGGTGGATAAAGCTTGTTGCACCGTTTGTTGCGGCAGGGGTCGCCGTTGCCCACGGCATAATTATTCACATTCTCGCAAATCCCGTTGAAATGGGTGCGGGAGAAGGAATACTCCTGGGCGTTCTGTGTATTCCCATTTCGATTCTTTGGATTGTCGGCATTACAAACTCCGTAAACCTTATTGACGGACTTGACGGTCTTGCATGCGGCGTAAGTACAATAAGCTCACTTACCATGTTTGCGGTTGCCATAATGCTCTCCGAGAACGGCGTTGCCTTCATTCTCGCAGCACTTGTGGGAGCCTGTCTCGGCTTTCTGCCCTATAATTTCAACCCCGCTAAAATCTTTATGGGGGACACCGGCGCCCTTCTTCTGGGCTATGTTCTTGCAACAGCCTCAATAATAGGCATGTTCAAGTTCTATGCCATTATCTCCTTTGTTGTTCCTCTTCTTGCCCTTGCCCTTCCTCTTTTCGACACACTTTTTGCGATATTGCGCAGAGTTCTCAAGGGGCAGAACCCCATGACTCCGGACAGAGGGCATCTCCACCACAGACTTATTGACAGAGGTCTGAGTCAGAAGCAGGCCGTTGCCGTACTTTACTGTCTTTCCGCAGTACTCGGACTTACCGCAGTTGTCATCTCCACAAGAGGCTCCCTGCGCTGGCTTCTGGTTATCATTGATGCCGTTGTTGCCGCAGGACTGGGCTTCTACGCCATAAAGCAGATAGAGCATCCCGCAAACCGCCCCCGCAAACGCGAGGAGGAGGATGAGGAATCCGAATTCTGATTTTTTCACAGCAATTTTAGTTTTTCCCCGCTTATTTAACAGGAGGCCATTATGTCACGCAAGCTTAAAATAATGTCCATATTCGGTACGAGACCCGAAGCAATAAAGATGTGCCCTCTTGTAAAAGAGCTTGAAGGCCGTGAGGAGTTTGAGTCTGTTGTCTGCGTTACCGCGCAGCACAGGGAGATGCTTGACTCCGTTTTATCATGCTTTGAGCTTAGCCCCGACTATGACCTTGACATTATGGAGAAGGGACAGACAATTGAAGGAATCACTTCAAAGGTTCTGGAGAAGCTCAGTCCGGTTCTGGCTGAGGTTAAGCCGGATGCTGTTCTCGTTCACGGGGACACAACAACCGCTTTTGCCTCGGCACTGGCAGCATTCTACTCTCAGATTCCCGTCGGTCACGTTGAGGCGGGACTTCGCACCTTTGATAAATACTCTCCCTTCCCGGAGGAGATGAACCGCTGCCTTATCGGGCGCATTGCGGACTTTCATTTTTCACCCACTTCCGCAAACAAAGAAAACCTCCTTAAGGAAAGCGTTGGGGGCAAAATATTCATTACGGGCAACACTGTTATCGACGCAATGAAATACACCGTCAACGCCCGTCCGTTTACAGATAAAGAGCTTCAAAATACCGACTTCGGAAAAAGAGTTATCACTATTACCTGCCACAGAAGAGAAAACTACGGCGAGCCTATGGAGAATATCTTCAGGGCAATAAGAGCTCTTGCCGAAAGGCACGGCGATGCCCTTTTCATCTATCCCGTTCATCTTTCGCCTGTTGTAAGGCAGTGTGCATCAAAGCATCTGGGAGATGTTTCCAACATTAAGCTGATTGAGCCCCTTGATGCAATGGATATGCACAAGCTTCTCAGCAAAAGCTATATGGTTATGACCGACTCCGGAGGACTTCAGGAGGAAGCCCCGGCCCTTGGAAAGCCCGTTTTAGTTCTTCGAAGGGAAACGGAAAGACCCGAGGCAGTAAGGGCAGGAACAGTTAAGCTTGCGGGAACAGACGCGGATACAATAATCGCCCTTGCCGAGGAGCTTCTCCTTGACAGCGAGAAATATGATGAAATGGCCCACGCCGTTAACCCCTACGGTGACGGAAATGCCTCAAAACGCATAGCAGACGCCCTTGCCTTTTCCTTTGGCCTTAGCACTGCTGCTCCGGAAGAGTTTCGTCCATGAAAAAATCCGGAAAGTTATTTTTTTACAGCATTCCTCTTGTTCTCATAATAATTGCAGTCGGTCTTTATATCGGTCTTAAAAGCACCGAGCCCGAAACGGCAGCCGTTGCCCTGCCCGAGCCCGAGAACACAGATGAACGCGAAGCCTCTCCCTCTCAGGATACTCCGGAATTTATCGAACTGAATGCAGACACCGTTTCCTATGTCCTCAGAACCCTTGCAAGACCTCAGGCATACAAGGGTGAAGTCATCATAAAGCGCTACTTTTCCGGCGGTGAGGGCAGTGAAAGCATAAGCTTCTTCAAAAGCGGAGACAAGATGCTTTTCATTTCGGATGCGGAAAATCAGAGCCGGAAAAAGACTTTGATTATCGGAGGCCAAAAAAGCATTGCCTACCCCGACAGCCAGACAAAAACCTATGTCACTACTGCGGGGCCTTATGATGAGGACTGCTGCAGAGGCTTTATGAGCTATGACAGCCTTCTTTCGGGAGACGGCTGCACAATTGTCGATGCGGGATATGATTATTACGAATCGGACTACTACAGCGGACAGATAATCAGCGTAACCTTTACCGGAAGCGCCCTGCCGTATGTGTATTTCTGCAGGGTTGACCTTGAAACCGGGCTGCCCGTAACCATGGACTGCTATGACGGTGAAAACTCCGTTTACAGTGTCTTCTGCTCTTCTCTTGAGCTTTCAAGCCCGGAGGAGA
>JAKSPP010000139.1 GCA_024404735.1 Oscillospiraceae bacterium
CGATAAGACGCTGCTGCATGTTCTTTACGATTTCCTTGCGCTCTGCGTTATCGAAGGTTGCAAGATAAGCCTCATAGAGAGCATCGTACTCGGCATCCTTGTAGTAGCCGTAGTTCTCGGGGGACTTGCTGTACCACATCTCCATGTACTGACGGGGATCGCCGGTACCGACGGTAGTCCAGTTGGTGTAGGAGATATCGTAGTCGCCGTTTCTTCTGCGCTCGCCGAGGTTACCGCTGTCGGTGATGGCAAGGTCAACTGCAATGCCGATTTCCTCGAGCTGCTGAACGGTAGCTTCGCCGAGAGTGTCAAGGCAGCGGTTTGCGTAGGTAACGAGCTCGAGAACTATGTTCTTGCCGTCGAGCTCACGGATGCCGTCGCCGTCGGTATCAACGATGCCGGCCTCATCGAGCATACGGTTTGCCTCGTCAACATCGTAGGGGTCAACCTCGGTAAGCTCGGAGTAGCCGTAGTCAAGGATGGAGGGAAGTACGGAGAAGCCTGCGGTGTAAAGACCGCCGACGGTAATCTCGCACATTGTGTTTCTGTCAAGAGCCTTGATGATGGCATGACGGAGAACCTCGTTGCTGAGAGGTCTGCCTTCATTTGCATTGATATTGGCAATACCGGTACGAACGCCGGAAGCAATGGTAACGGTGAAGTTGGGGTCTGCTCTGAGAGAATCGAGGTCGGCGATGTTGGTAATGTTCTCGGCAAGGTCAATCTGACCGGCCTTAAGAGCCATAGCCTTTGCGGAAGCGTCGCCCATGAAGATGAGTTCAATTCCGGCGTAGGGAACATCGCCGTTCCAGTAATACTCGTTACGCTCAACGGTTACGCTGGTGTGCTCGGCAAAATTGACAACCTTGTAGGGGCCGGTTCCGATGGGGGAGTAGGTGTAATCGGTGGTGTGCTCAACATCAAAGATAACCATGGTGGGGTAGCAGATATCCTTGGTGAGGTCTGCGATGGGAGAGGTGGTCTTGACGGTGAGGTTTCCGCTTGCATCATCTGCAATGAAGGTGGAATCGGTGGGGAGATAGGTGCCGGGCTTTGCGGTACCCTTTTCACCCTCTGTGAAGAGACGCTCAAAGGAGGCCTGAACCTTGGAAGGAGTTACGGCGCATCCATCGGAGAACTTTGCGTTGTCACGGATGTGGAAAACCCACTCGGTGTGCTCATCATTTACGGTGTAGGAATCGCAGAGCCAGTTAACAACGTTCATGGCGTTGTCAAAACGGAAGAGACATTCGCCGACACCGAAACGGGAGGCGTTCCAGCCGCAGTTGGTATCAAAGGCGGAGTCCATGTAGCCGTTGGTGTACTCGGCAATACCGAACTTGAGAATACGGTCGTTATCCTCTGCGCGCTCGGCATCATTGGCGACCGGGTTTACCTCGTCCTCACGGTTGGTGGTACCGGTTCCGGAAGAGGAGTTTGTTGCTGCGTTTGTGTTTGTGTTGCCTGCGGTGTTGCTGTCTGCAGTGCTGCCACAGCCTGCGAAGAGAGCAAGAACCATAACAAGTGCAAGCACAAGTGCTAAGGTTTTTTTCATTGTTTCATTTCCTCCAAAAAAATAACCTCTTTAAGCTATAAGATTTGCTTAAAGAGGCTTGATTACAAGTTTCGGGACTTTTCCGTCAGGGCAAACAAAAAATAAAGCCCTCCGGAAAAAATCGGATGGCTGTCAAATATGACGGAATAAAACTTCCGCTTAGAATCGTCATTTGAACAGCGATTTGTGGACTGCAAATCTATTGCATATTCTATCATTAAAGCAGGTCTCCTGACTAAGGTTCATCGCTCCTGCCCGCCCTTCCCGAAGAAAAATGTTCCCGGTGGTTTTGCGGAAAGCTCCCCATCACAGTGACAGCATCGTTCCGGATTTTCACCGGATTCCCGTTTTCACCTGCTGCGCTCATCGCAGCAGACACTTTAATGCTATAACAATCCGTATTCAATTTTATTAAGTGGGCACAGTATAGCTTAAATTGATAATTTCGTCAATTGTAATCTTCTTACAAATATTACAGCTTGAATTTATATAAAAAATGGTCAAAAAAGCCCTTTTTGTGACACAAGTCACATAAAAGAAAAGAAGCCCTGTGACCTTTGTCACATAAGGCTTCTTTTACTATTTAAAGAGCGTGATTTATGTCACATTATTCTCTTACAAGGCTGTTTGCGGTCATGCCTCCCACAACTATAATAAGGCCGAGAATTCCAAGGCCGGAGGGCAGGGCATCGGAGAGAAACAGTATTCCTCCGAGTAATGTGAAGATAACCTCACCGCACTGGCTTGCCTCCACAAGGGCAAGGGCGGGGGCATCGTTTTTAACAAGCTTTGTTGCCTCGAAAAACAGGAGAGTTGCAATAACGCCGGAAAAAAGGGCGACAATCAGAGACTGCAGGCACTGTCCTCCGGAGGGGGGCCCGGAAACCAGGCCGGCAATAAGGGCGGATATTATCCAGAAGGGCATGGAGCACAGAGTCATTCCGAAAACTCTCTCCGTTGTTGTGATGTCCTCGGGGGCATGGCTCATCATCTTTCTGTTGCCAAGGGGGTAGGCGGCAGCGGCAATAAGTATGAGAAGAAGGGCAAGAAGGCTTCCCCTTCCGCCGTCCTTTATTTTTCCCGCCTGAAGGAGGGCTATACCTATTAATATAATAAGAGAGCA
>JAKSPP010000014.1 GCA_024404735.1 Oscillospiraceae bacterium
TAGGACGCGAGGACCTGATTGACGATCCCAGAATGGCAACACCACAGTCAAGATATCTCTATAAGGATGAGCTTGATGCAATAATAAGCGAGTGGACTCTCAAGCACGACAAGATTGAGGCTATGAAGCTTGTTGCCGAGGCAGATATCCCCGCAGGAGCTCTCCTTGATATTTCAGACCTTGCAAACGATGATTCCTATATTGATCAGGGAATCATTGTGGAGGTTGAGCATGCTCAGCATGGCAAGGTAAGAGTCCCCGGCTTTGCTCCCAAAATGAGCGAAAACCACATCGACTATCAGTCCTCTCCCGGTCTCGGTGAGCACAATGCCGAGATTTACGGCAGTGTTCTCGGACTTTCCGAGGCTGAGCTTTCCGAACTTAAGAGCAAGAAAGTCATCTGAGATAAAGCTTTTTCAGTATTTTTGAAAGGAAGTGTATTGTCTTGGCAGAACGTACCTGCGCGCTTGGATGCAGCGCATATTCGGCATTAAAAGCCAGGTTTGAGTCTCCCGTTGCCGCTGTTGCCGAGCTTAGAAAAAACGGTAAAAAGACCGTTTGGATGTTTGGCGACGAGACTCCGGAGGAGCTTATTATTGCTGCGGGATTGCAGCCTGTCCGTCTCCTTGGTTATTATGGTGAAAGACCGAATGCGGATAAATACCTTGAGCTTTCATTCGGCGCCCTCTGGAGAGGGAGCTTTGAGGCTATCGTAAACGGCAGCTATGACGGACTTATAGATTACCTCGTTATGGAAAATTCCTCTGACCTCATTCAGAAGATTTCCTATTATCTTGAGGCTATGCTCAGGCTTGAGGAGGACAGAGTCCTGCCCACTATGGCCTTTGTAGATTATGCCACTGCAACAAAGAACTTCAGAGTCCAGCAGAGAAATGTTATGGTAACCGAAAAGTTTTTGAATACTCTTCGCTCCTGGACCGGCAAAGAAATAAGCAATGATGAAATATATGCCGCCATCGACCTGTGCAATGAGCACAGACTTGCTCTTCGCAGAATCACCGCTCTCCGCAGACAGAATAAAATTCTGGGCTCCGAAGCCATGAATATTATAGGCGGCTCCTTCTTCTTTGAGAAGCAGGAGGCAACAGCTCTTGTTAATGCAGTTGCCGATGCAGCCGAGTCCTGGGAGGATACGGGCCTTGTAACCGCAGTTTATACAGGCTCTGCTCAGGAAACCACCGAGCTTTACACTCTTATTGAGGAGAGTGGAATCAACATTATTGCCGATGACAGACTCATCGGTGACAGATATTCCGAGGGCCTTGTACGCAAGAGTCCAAAGCCCACAACGGATATCGCATATTACTACCATATGCGTTTCCCCTCATCCGAGAGGTCTTATGTTGCCGAGAGAGCCGTTTGCATGCCCAAACTTATTGAGGACAGCAAGGCTCAGAGCTATATAATCTTTATGAACCACAACGATGAGTCCTATATCTGGGATTATCCCAGGCAGAGAGATGTTCTCGGAGGACTTCCCACCCTTATGATTGAGGACCAGTACTATCCTCTGAGAAATGTTTCCGAACTTAAGGATAAGTTCGCATCATTTGCGGAAAAGGTGAAAGGAGCAAACTGAAATGGCTGAGAAACAATACGAAACTCGTTCGGTTAAGCGCCTGAACACCCCAAAACTGACCGGCGCATATCAGAAGCAGTGGTTTATGGGCCTTCATGACAGAATCGAAAAAGGCGAGCCCTTTGCCTTTGTCGGAGCCAACTGCCCCATGGAGCTGCTTCAGGCAATGGACATTCCCTTCGTTGTTAACCAGTGGTGGACTGCAATCTGCTCTGCAAAACAGATGGGTCCCTACTTCTATGACCTTCTTGAACAGGCAGGCTACAGAAACGATATCTGCTCTTACTGTGCCGCGGCCTATGCATGCTCTCTTGATCCCAAGCCGGAGGAGGGCCCCTGGGGCGGACTTCCCGCACCTACCATCGCAATCAACGGCGAGGGCTGCTCCAGCGGTATAAAAATCGAGGAGCTCATGTGTGAGAGCTTCGGAGCCGACTCCTTCAGAATCCAGAGCTTCCATCAGGATATAATCACTGACAACTGGTGGGAATACTCCATGGACAGATGGGAGGAGCTTGTCGGTACAGAGCGCCTTGATTTCTATGAGAATGAGCTTCGTGCTCTGGTTGACTTCCTTGAGGAGAAGACAGGACGCACTCTCGATATGAACAAGCTCATCGAGACTCTCAATAATGTTAACGAGCAGGAAACCTACTACCGCAAGACAAGAGATTTAATAGCAAAGACAGTACCCGCTCCCGTAACCGTTACGGATACGGTTAATGCCGTTATGCAGGCACAGTGGCACCGCGGAACACGCTGGGCTGTTGATATGGCCAAGAGCCTTTACGACGAGGTCAAGGCACTTGCCGATGAGGGCAAGGCTGCAGTTCCCAATGAGAAGCTGAGACTTCTCTGGATAGGAAGAGGTCTTTGGTTCAATCTTGCATTCTATCAGCATTTTGAGGAGAAGTACGGCGCAGCCTTCGTATGGACCATGTACCTTGCTATGGGCGCAGATTCCTACATTCGTAACCATGTTGAGGAGAATCCTCTCCGTTGCCTTGCTGCCCGCTTCTGTTTCCTTGAGGATGTTCTCCATGTTCCTCCCTTCAACAGCCAGTGGTTTGTTAAGGAGGCAAAGAACAATCAGATTGACGGCGTTGTTTTCCTCGTTCCCGAGAACTGTATGAATAACGGTGACTTCGGCTACAATATCATCCAGTCTCTTGAGAAGGAGGGCTTCCCGGTTTGCGTTCTTCGCGCAGACCCCGCAGATGCAAAGAAGTGGAGTCAGGAGCTTATGGTTGAAACCGTCGAAAAGTTTATTGAGGAGAGAGTAATCCCAAATAAAAAATAAACTATTAAGGAGCGATATCTCTTAATGCTTAGCCCCAGACAGAATTTTATTAATTATCTCAAGGGTGAGCCAACCGAGTGGCGCCCTTCATCTCTGGACTATCTGCAGTTTGGTCCGGAGGAAATCGTTGAAAATGTCGTAAGAGGTTTTGTTGACCAGCAGGAGCCGTTCGATAAGTCAAAATACGGCGGAATGGGATATTTCGGCTGTGAGTGGATTTACGAAAAAGAGGTCGGCGGCTCAATGGAGGTTGCAACTCTTTTTGAAGATCTTGACGGCTGGGAAGAAAAAATACAGTGGCCCAATCTGGACGATATTGACTGGGAGGCAATCCGTGAGAGAAATAAGGATTACCTCAATACCGATAAGCTTATAAGAAGCACAATCTTCACAGGCTTTTTTGAGCGTCTTATAAGCTTCCTCGGATTTGAAAATGCCGCAATGTGCCTGGTTGATGAGGACTGCGAGGATGATGTCCACGGACTGTTTTCCAGACTTGCGGATATCTATATCGATTTCATGGGAAGAATGCACAGGTACTTCAATGTTGAGCTTTTCGAGCTTCATGATGACTGGGGAACTCAGCGTGCCCCCATGTTCTCAAAAAATGCTCATACGCAGTTCCTTCTTCCCTATGTAAAGAGAGTGTGTGATGCCGCTCACGAAATGGGATGCTTTGTTGAAATGCACTCCTGCGGTGCGGTCGGGCCTCTTTTCGATAACTTTGTCGCTGCCGGAATCGACACATGGCGTGGTCAGCCTTCTGCAGTTGACAAGAAGGCTCTTGTCGAAGAGTACGGCGATCGTTTTCATTTCGGCGCATGGATAAGACCGCAGCCCGGCTGCACTCCCGAAGAGGCGGTTGCAGTTTGTAAGGACTTTAAGGAGAAATTTGACGGCAAGAATGTCTGGCTTATTATTTCCGATAAGGGACAGTCTCCCGAGACTGTTGCCGCAATGAAGTCCGAAATGAAGGGCTGGTCATAAACATATTAAAAAACGGCTTTCCGGGTTTTTATCCTCAAAGCCGTTTTTTTGTTGCAATTACATTCCCGAGGCATTAAAATAAGCTTAGAATGTGAATGCTTTATTCTATCCTTTGATTTGTGAGGTGCATTAAATTGCTGACCTTTGATTTGCTCACAACAGATTTTGACACAAAGCTAAAGGCCTTCAAAATAGGCTTTGCCGATTTCGGGAAGCTCAGGGGAACGCTTTTTCCGGATGATGATAATGCTCCCGATCCGGATTATCTTAACATAGTAGATTACGAGCACCTTCAGATTGTTCTCAGAGACAAAAACGATTACTCCGACTGTATTTTCTTTTGCTCTGATTTGGATGGCAGGATTATGGAGATGAGGGATTCGCTTCCGTTTCCTTATGCTGTCTTTGCTTGCAGAATCGGAAGGCTTGCAAATATAATGCAAAGGCGAATAAGCGATTACAGAGAATATGGTTTTCAGCTTCTTTCTGTCCGGAATGTTGATGAGCTTGTTTCGCTTCTCGGAAAAACAATAGGAAAGCCCGTATGCATAGTAAACTCATTTTTCCAGAAGATATACGCCGATTTCGGAAATGAAGATGTAAGGGGCAATATATTCAGACAGCTTAAAAACGGCGGAAATCTCTTTTATGCAGATGCGACTTTTATGATGAATACCGAGCGTGACAGGGGAGACCTGCCTTGTATAGTATTTGAAATGGAGGATGCCTGTATAGCCGATTACCAGCTCCGTCACAATAACAAGAATGCCGCACGAGTTCTGATTGAGCTTGGGAATTCTTCGGAGATAAAGCTTATTGAGCCTTATATCAGTGACTTTTTTTCTGCAATCCGGCCTATAATATTTGCGGATGAAACTCTTAGAAAACAGACGCAAAACAATATTGAAATGTTTTTCACAGACATTATAGATATGCAGCTTTCGGACACGGGTGAAATAAAGCACAGGCTTGAGCTTATACCGGAAATAGCAAGAATAAAGGATTATTACCCCATTGTCCTGTCATTCGGAGAGCAGAACTATTCCGTGCCCTATAACTATCTTTCGGGACAGCTTGAGGCTCTTGTGCCGGGCTCCGTAGTTACGACCTATAATGACAGAATCCTGATGATAGTACCGACGGGAAGTGAAGGAAAAAGACTTGATTTTGATCTTGATGCTTTCGGAAATCTTCTTGAAAGATTCAATGCCGTCGCGGGAGTAGGACCTCAAAGCTCACATCTTGCTTCAATTCGTCCCCTCTACATTGAAACCTCCTCCGCAACAAGACTCGGTAAGGTCTTCAGAAAAGATCCGAATCAGAGGATTTTTGATTTTGATGATTTCAGAATGTATTTTTATGTGGACCTCTGCGTTGAGGCTGCCGTAAAAAATCAGCATTTCTCTACTCTTGCCTACCTATGCTGTCCGAAAATCCTTCCGCTGTATCTGTATGATTCCCAGAACGGAACCGAGCTTTCTAAAACACTCAATACCTATCTTGAGCTTGACTGCAACGCAACACTATGCGCAGAAAAGCTTTTTGTTCACAGAAATACGGTTAATTACAGAATCAATTCCATTGAACAGATTCTCGGACGCTCTCTGGACGATGTGTCCTACAGGGAGCAGCTTCGTTTCTCTCTGAATATTGTTGAGTATATGGTTAAATACCTCAATTACGATGTTTCCGGAGAGGCAAGCAAATGGATACTCCCGAGAAACCTTAAGGATTTTATACCGATGGTTGAGAATCCGAAAAATATTCAGAAGAAATAATATGAGGCTCAAATGTATAAATTCAGACCGATAAGTGAGCGTGTAAGTAAGCTCCGAGATAGAATCAGAGACAGACAGATTATTGCCGATGCCGAAATTCCGCTTCTTCTCACAGAGGCATATAAGCTGAAGCCCCACATGCTTCCGGAGCTTAAGCATGCCTGGGCGCTTAAATATGTCTGCGAGAGAGTAACTCCTTATGTTGACGATGAGGCACTCTTTACAGGTGGTCTTGGAAAGAATTTCTGCTCTACCTGTCAGCCGGCGGAGTGGAAGGGAATAGGCTGGATTCCTCAGGAAATAAGAAAGGGCAATTTCGAGCTCCGTGAGGATGGACTTCTGCATAACGGCAAGTCGGATCAGGTTCAGGTTGCCATATCCCCGGAGGACTATGAGGCGCTTTTGTCAATTGAGGAATTCTGGGAGGAAAATCGCTTTGCCAATATAGCCGCCTCCTGGGCTCCCGAGGGCTTTGAGGCCTTTTCTGCCTTAGGTGCATCCATATACAGAGAGGGAGATAAGCTTATTGAGGCACCTGCCGGACATATTATTCCCGGCCACGAGAAGATAATAAATACGGGCTTCAAGGCTATTAAAGAGCAGGCGCAGAGCTTCCTTAATGAAAAGCACGGGCGTATCTTTGGCAAGGATATGGGCAGATATATTTTCTATCAGAGTGCCGTATGGGCATGCGAGGGGGCAACTGCTCTTTACAAACGCTATGCTTCTGCCTGCAGAAAAAAGGCGGATGAGGTGAGAGATGAAACAAGAAAAGCGGAGCTTATTTCTCAGGCCGACAGTATTGAGCATATCTCCGAGTATCCCGCAAGAAACTACTTTGAAGCACTTCAGATGGTTGTTCTATATCAGGCCTTTCTTAACCTTGAATCCGGTCATCCCGGACTCGCTCTGGGGCGCTTTGACCAGTACGCCTGGCCCTTCCTGAAGAAGGACCTTGAGGAGGGAAGGCTAAGCCTTGACTCAGCCCAGGAAATAACCGATGAGTTTTTCCTGAAGCTTAATTGCTTTTATAAGGGAGGCCATGGCCCCACGGCTCAGATAACGGGAATCGGAAACACCTGGCAGCACACGACAATAGGCGGTGTAAGACCCGAAGACGGGGAGGACGCAAGCAATCCTCTGACATATATGGTTCTTGAAACAGTCGGTCGCCTGAAGCTTCATGACCCGACAATTTCTCTCAGAATAAATAAAAATACCCCGGAAATGCTCTGGGACTGCGCTATAGAAACCTCTAAGCTTGTAGGGGGGCTCCCTCTGTATCAGAATGATGAGATTATAATACCCGCTGCCCGGAGAGAGCTCGGTTATTCCCTGTATGATGCAAGAAATATCGGATTTATAGGCTGTCAGGAGATTGTAGGCTCCGGAAACGATTATCCCGCCTGCACGGGTGCAAGCTGTAATCACGAGAAGGTTCACTGGGGCGTTGTTCTTGCCATGGCTCTGAATAACGGGATTAATCCGTTTAACGGAAAGGACTGCGGGATTCACAGAGGCTGTCTTTATGATATGAAGAGCATTGACGAGGTGAAGGACGCAATAGCCGAAATAGGTGAAAGCCTTATTAACTGGGTTGCAACCATGAACAATTATGTGGATTATATTTACTCTCAGTACTGTGCCCATGCAGGTCTTTCGATAAGCATTGAGGGCTGTATGGAAAAAGGCCTTGATTGCTCAAAGGGCGGAGCTAAATATAATTCCGTGGGAAGCTGTGCCTGCGGTCTTGCCACCCTTGCAGACAGCATTTCCGCTATAGAGTATGCCTGCTTCAACGAAAAGATATGCTCCCTGCGTGAATTATATGACGCTGTTATGGCAAACTGGGAGGGATATGAGTCCCTACGGGCTAAAATAATCAAGGATGCACCGCATTTTGGCAACAATGATGAGGCTGCAGACAGAAATATGGCATGGATTACAGGGCTGTATTACGATCTCGTCAGTAAATGCAGTATCGGAAGAACGGATATCTACAGGGCCGGAATGTTTTCGGCCGCAGACCATATTATACAGGGCTATCATACCTGGGCAACACCGGACGGTAGAAAAACAGGTGATCCCATCGCAGATGCCGCCTCTCCGGCTCAGGGAAGGGATAAAAACGGCCCTACAGGCGTACTTGCCTCTGCCTGCAGCTATGATAACAGCAGGTTCATGAATAACCTTGCCTTAAACCTTCGCTTTACTCCTACTGCTCTTTCTACAGACAGTGACAAAGCAAAGCTCAGAGATATGATAAAGGCTTATTTTTCCGGAGGCGGAATGGAGGTACAGTTCAATATTGTTGATTGCGCAACCCTGTCGGATGCCAGAGAGAATCCCTCGGAATATAAAAATCTTGTTGTCAGGGTAGCCGGTTACAGCGCATATTTCGTTGAAATGACAAGGGATATGCAGAACGATATTATTGCCAGAAACGAAAATACTTTGTAATTAACAAAAAAGGAAGATATATTATGGGCTCAAAATACTCCAATGTTTTCAAACCTATTCGTATAAGAGGAATAGATTTCAAAAACCGTATTGTTCTTGCGCCTCCTTCTCCGAACCTTGCTTCAACCGACGGTCTTGTTACACATGATTTTGTGGACTGGTTTGAGATGTTTGCAAAGGGTGGCGCCTGCACTCTTTATGTAGGCAACTGTTCAATTGACATAAAGGAATGCAAGGACGAGGCATATCAGCTTGATATGTCAAATCCGGACGGAATCCTCCCCATGACCTGGTATGCGGATATGTGCAAGGAATACGGCTGCCATGCCTCCTTCGAAATTAATCACAATGGGGAAAACACGGCCTTTGAAACAGTCGGTCATGCCCCTTTTTCGGCATCTCCCAGAATATCCGATAACGAGAGAAAGCGCGCTGCGGAAAACGGCAGGGACCCAATCCCCTGCATTGAAATGACCAGGGAAAAAATTAAGGAGACCGTTGAAAAATACGGCAGGGCAGCGGAGATGATGAAGAGGGCGGGAATGGATATTGTTCTTGTCCACGGCGGTCACGGAAATCTTATAAGTCAGTTTACAAGCCCTCTCTATAACAAAAGAACGGACGAGTACGGCGGCGATACGAAGGGAAGGGCTCGCTTTGCCATTGAGGTATGTCAGTCAATAAGAAAACACTGCGGCGAGAATTTCGTTATAGAATATCGAATCTCCGCAGACGAAATTGCTCCCGGGGCAATGCACTTCGATGAAACTCTGGAGCTTATAGGCTACCTTAAGCCCTATATAGATATTGTCCATGTTTCGGCCGGTATTCACTCGGATTTCAATATGGCCTATGCCAACTGGTGGCTGCAGGATACATTTACGGAGCACTGCTTTAATGTCCACTACGCAAGGGATATAAAAAAGGCCCATCCGGACCTTCTGGTAACAACGGTTGGCTCCATTATGAACCTTGATTATGCCGAGGAGATTCTTGCAAACGGATGGGCAGATTTCGTTGCTATGTGCCGCCCGCTTATGGCAGATCCCGAAATGCCCAATAAATATGCGGAAAACCGCCCCGAGGACCACGTTCCCTGCCTGAGATGCGGAACCTGCACAAAGCACCTTCGTGTTCCCAAGCCAATCTACTGCGCAGTTAACCCGGTTTCGGGAATGATGAGAAGACTTCCCGGAGGCGAGGTTCCGGAGGCGAAAATTAAAAAGCGCGTTGCCGTAATCGGAGGAGGTCCCGGAGGACTTCAGGCAGTACGCACACTTCTTGACAGAGGCCATGATGTTACTCTGTATGAAAAAAGCGGAGCACTGGGAGGAACGGTTATTGAGGCTGCTGCGCCTCCCTTTAAGATTGACGTGAAGGCCTATCTAAAGTGGATGCTTCACGAATTTGATAACTGCAGAAAGAGAGGAGCAAAAATACTCCTCAATACAGAGGCAAGTAAGGAGCTCCTCGATAAGGAATACTACGATGCGATTGTAATTGCCGTTGGTGCAGACCCCATTGTTCCCGATATTCCCGGTATTGGGCTTCCCCATGTCGCATGGGCTCCCGATGCACAGACGGGAAGAGTGCCTGTCGGAGATAATGTCATTATAATAGGCGGAGGTGAGACAGGCTTTGAGGCCGCCATTCAGTACGCAGGTGAGGGAAAAAAGGTAAGTGTTATTATTGCCCGCCCCGAAAAGGCGGCCTTCTCCGGCAATCGCGTTCACAGGGAAATGATTGCGAGAATGCAGAAAATGGGTATTGCCTTAATCTGCAGCTCCTCCGTTACGGAAATCTTCCCCACAGAGGTTTCCGTAATTAACAATATAACGGGGGAGACTGCCCTTATGCCTGCCGACACGGTTCTTTATGCAAAGGGAATGAAGTCAAGAACAGAGACAGTTGATTCCCTTCGCCACTGTGCACCGGAGTCAAATGTTGCCATCGTAGGTGACTGCAACAACAATCCCGATACCATTTCAAAGGCAGTAAACGAAGCCTTCAGAGCCTGCCTGCACATATAAACGGAATAAAGAAAAAAACAGAGCCCCGTGTTAAGAAAAACACGGGGCTCTTTAATATGCTTTTATAAGGATTTATGCCTTTGCTTCCTTGCTTGTAATTTTCTTTGTAACAAACAGAGCGGCAATAACAATAACGGCACCGACTATGAAGGAGATAATTGCATTCTGTACAAAGCCGGCAATGATATATGTTACGAAGGAGCATACAGCAACGAAAACAGCATAGGGAATCTGAGTGGAAACGTGCTTGATATGCTCAATCTGTGCACCTGCAGAGGCCATAATGGTTGTATCGGAGATGGGGGAGCAGTGGTCACCGCAGACAGCACCTGCGCAGCATGCGGAGATACCGATGATGAGAAGCTTGGAATCTGCGGGGAAGATGGCGGTAACGATGGGGATGAGAATACCGAATGTACCCCAGGAGGTTCCGGAAGCAAATGCAAGAAGGCAGGCAACGATGAAGATGACTGCGGGAAGGAGACTGTAAAGACCCTGAGAAGCACCGAGCATAATGCCGCGAACATACTCGGCACCGCCCAGAGAGCTGGTCATTGTCTTAAGGGAAACAGCGAGGGTGAGGATGGTGATGGGAGGTACCATTGCAACGAAGCCCTTGGGGATGCACTCCATAGCTTCCTTGAAGGTAACAACTCTGCGGCAGAGAAGGTAAATGATGATGATAATAAGAGCAATGATTCCGCCCCAGGGAAGACCGACAAATGCATCGGTGTTACCGAAGGCTCCGATGAAGTTACCGCCGTTGCCGGTATCGCCCCACCAGTCGGTTCCGAAGAAGCCGCCGACATAAAGCATACCGATTGTGCATGCAACAATGAGAACTATAACGGGGATGATAAGGTCAAATACTCTGCCTTTTTCACTTGCCTTGGAATCATCGGTTCTCTTGAGGCCGCCGAGGTCACCGTTGAGCATTGCGCTCATCTCGTGGAGCTTCATGGGGCCGAAATCGAACTTCATGAATACAAGTGCAAAGATAAATACGAAGGTGAGAAGAGAGTAGAAGTTGTAGGGAATGGCTCTGATAAAGAGCTGAATTCCGGTGATGCCTGTGTTAAGGTCATCTGCAACTCCGGATACGGCAGCAGCCCAGGAGGAAACGGGAGCAATCATGCAGATGGGAGCTGCGGTAGCATCGATAAGGTAAGCAAGCTTTGCTCTGGAAATCTTGTGGCTGTCGGTTACGGGGAGCATAACGGAGCCAACGGTAAGGCAGTTGAAGTAGTCATCGATGAAGATGAGAACTCCGAGGATAAAGGTTGCAATCATTGCGCCGATGCGGGACTTGATGTTCTTTTCGGCCCAGCGTCCGAATGCAGCGGAGCCACCTGCCAGATTTACAAGTGCAACTATAACTCCGAGGAGAACAAGGAAGAGGAAGATGCCGGCGTTATCGGCGATTGCGGTAACAAGACCATCGTCAAGAAGTGTGTTGAGCGTGCCAACGGGAGCAAAGCCGTTTACAAAGAGAGCGCCGATAAGAACTCCGATGAAAAGGGAGGAGTAGGCCTCTTTTGTAATGAGGGCAAGGACAATGGCTATAATAGGGGGAACCAGAGCCCAGAATGTTGCATACATAATATATGCACCTCCATATAAAATAAAAATGTCATGAACAGATGGGGTGCTAACACTGTTCATGACCTGAATAAATAGGATATGGATCACAGACAGCTCAACGCCCGAACGGCGACAGTCCGCAGAATATTTTCCTGCGTCCCAGGTGCTTTCATGCGGGAGCATTAAAAGCCCTTCGGCAAAAGAACCTTTCATCCGTGCCCTCCCGGACATTCCCCCGGACTAATAATTTCATTTGCTCCTCAGTCTTTCCCATTGTTCATTTTTCGTTCATAATTATAGTCTAATCAGACAATAGTGTCAAGTATTATATATATAATATGCACAGCGATATATACAATTTGAATAATTATCGCAAGCCGATATATCCTTAGTTTTTCCTTGCTTTTTTAGGTCCGAGGATATATAATTTATTGTAACTTAGTATAAGTATCTCTTAAGGCATAAAGAAATAATTCTATTATCTGAAGGGAGTAATATATGGAAAACAAGCAAACTCTAAGCCGTAAGCCCCTGATTGTCAACGGCGTTGAGCGTTATTTCGTTTACAGAACCGAAAAGGACACTCTCGCAAACGTACTGAGACATTACGGACTTACAGGAACAAAAATCGGCTGCGGAGCCGGTGCCTGCGGTGCCTGCTCTGTAATTGTAGACGGCAAGGTCACAAGAACCTGTATGCTCAAGATGAGCAAGGTTAAGGATTATGCCGAAATCACCACAATCGAAGGCATCGGAACTCCCAATAATCTTCACCCCCTCCAGCAGGCATGGATTACCTACGGCGGTGTTCAGTGCGGCTTCTGCACTCCCGGCTTTATCGTATCTGCCTATGGACTCCTCAGCGAAAATCCCTCTCCTACCAGAGAAGAGGTAAGAGCCTGGTTCACAAAGAACCGCAATATCTGCCGCTGCACAGGCTACAAGCCCCTGGTTGACGCGGTTATGGAGGCCGCTGCGGTTATGCGCGGTGAGAAGACCATGGAGGACATCACCTACCATCATCCCGAGGGCGAAAGCTATCTCGGCTCCCGTCTGCCCCGTCCCGCCGCTCTCCCTAAGGTCTGCGGCCTTACAGACTTCGGCGATGATATTGCTCTGAAGCTTCCCGACACCGTTGCTTACCTTGCTCCCGTTATGGCAGGCGTTGCCCATGCCCGTATAAAGAGCATTGATTTCTCTGCTGCAGAGGCTATGCCCGGTGTTATCAAGGTTCTGACTGCTGCCGATGTTAAGGGCACAAACGATATTTCCTTCCCCGCAGTAGTTCCCCGTCAGAAGGGCAGCGGTTCTCCCAGCTTCCCCATAATCGCAAAGGATGTTGTAAACCGCCGCGGTGACTGTGTCGCTGTTGTTGCCGCCTATTCCCACGAAATTGCCCGCGAGGCTGCAAAGCTCGTCAAGGTTGAGTATGAGCTTCTCCCAAGCTACATGAACATTCTCGAGTCTGCAATGCCCGGTGCTATGCAGCTTTATGATAACATCCCCAATATGTACCTTTTCCAGCCTGTTTATAAGGGCGAGGACACCGAGGAGGTATTTGAGGATGCCGATGTTGTCTGCGAGGGCAGCTTCCATTCTCAGCACGAGCCTCACCTTGTAATCGAGCCCGATGTATTCCAGGCCTACTGGGATGAGGACGGACTTCTCACCATCCAGTGCAAGACACATGACCTTTACGGCTGCGGCGCCGAGCTTGCTCCCGCAATCGGCCTTGACCCCAGCCAGGTACGTATGATTCTCAACCCCGCAGGCGGCTGCTTCGGATATACAACCATTTCAAGCGTTTTCGCTCTTGCCGGAATTGCGGTTATGGCTCTCAATATGCCCGTATCCATGACTCTCTCCTATGATGAGCATATGCATATGACAGGCAAGCGCTCCGCAACCTACACAAACGGACGCATTGCCGTAAACAAGGACGGTATGATTCAGGGCGTCGAGATGGATATCGGTATGGACCACGGCGCATATGCCGGAACCGCTTCCATCGCCTTCGGTAACCTTGTTTCCGTTCCCTTCTCCGCATACAATGTTCCCAATGCAAAGCTTCTTGCAAGAGCAGGCTCCTCCAACCACGACTTTACCTGCGCTTACAGAGGCTTCGGCGGACCTCAGATTTACACAGCCTCCGAGGCTCTCATAGATATGGCAGCCGAGGCAATCGGAATGGACGCATGGGAATTCCGTTATAAGAATATTGCCCGTCCCGGTGACAAGACCATCAACTCCCGCCCCTTCCACGAGTATCCCTACGAGACTCTTCTCAATGCCCTCAAGCCCCGCTACGATATGTTCAAGGCAGAAGCCGAGGCAGCGAAGAAGGAGGGAAGATATGTCGGTGTCGGTCTCGGTGGCGGCCGCATCATCGAAGGAAAGAGCTTTATCGACCACTGTGAGAATGATGTTGAGCTCATGCCCGACGGAAGCATCTCCGTTTACAACACATGGCAGGATCTCGGTCAGGGCGGAGATATCGGTACTCTCACCCATATCCTCACCTTCTTTGAGCCCCTCGGAATCAAGCCCGAGCAGGTTCGCCTCGTAATGAACGATACAAAGTATTGCCCCGACTCCGGACTTTCCGCCGCAAGCCGTTCTCACTATATGAACGGACGCGCAATCAGAGACGGCGCAAACCAGCTTCTCTCCGCAATGAAGAAGGCAGACGGAAGCTATCGCACATATTCCGAAATGGTTGCCGAGGGTATCCCCACAAAGTATCACGGACATGTTGACGAGGTAGCCTTCCACATCGATCCCTGCCAGGATCCCAACACCGGTGAGGGCGACCGCTTCTCCACCTACACCTACGGCGCTCATGCAGCTCTTGTTGAGGTCGATGTAAAGACAGGCAAGACCAAGGTCCTCAGATACGCCTCCGCAGTTGACGTAGGTAAAATCGGTAACAAGCTTGCCGTTGAAGGACAGGCCTTCGGCGGAATTTCCCACTCCATCGGCTTTGCTCTTTCCGAGGACTACGATGCAAGCGATAAGTCCGGCAACATTGCATACTGCGGTGTTCCCGACTGCGACCTTATCCCCGATGACATCACGGTATTCTGGTCCGATGAGAATCCCAGAGAGCAGGGTCCCTTCGGTGCCGGCGGCTGTGCAGAGTGCTTCCAGAGCTCCACGCATATGGCCGTTATCAACGGTATCAATAATGCCTGCGGTGTCCGTATAACAGAGCTCCCCGCAAAGCCCGCAAAGATTAAGGCTGCATGGGAGGCAAAGCAGAAGGGTGAGGATTATGCAACACCCAAGTACTTCCTCGGCTCCGAGTTTGAGGATGAGCTTGATTACATAAGAGAAAATCCCATCTGAGAATAATACCTTAGTACATATAATGGGCGGGGCTTTGCTCCGCCCACCCCTATATTTATCGTAAAAAGGAAGAGGTGTTTCTATGCCAAGGGAAGAAGTATTGTCATATCTGGGCGGATGCTTTAACGGTGAGCCTGCTTCATGCTCATTTGCATGCCCCTTTAATGTGCCTCTTCGTGATTTTATTAAAAAGACCGCAAAAAAAAGAATAGATTCCGCTTACAAGGAGCTGCAGAATGTAATCAGCTTCCCGGCCCTTGCCTGTTATCTTTGTCCGGCCCCATGCGAGAAGCATTGCCAGATTTCAACAGTTGTGGGCGGTGAAGCCCTTAATATAAGAAAACTCGAGTTATCCGTTATTGCTCTTGCCAAAAAAACCGGTCAGAGCTTCGGAATAGAGCCCAAAAAGGAAAAAATAGCGATAATAGGTGCCGGTCCTGCAGGACTTTCCTGTGCTCTTATGCTGGCAAGAAAAAAGTATCCCGTAACCGTTTTTGAAAGAAACGACATTATTCTGTCTTCACTCAGGGATAATCCTATGTACGATGCCTTTGCGGAGGATGTAAGGCTGCAGTTTGCTCCTCTTTCCGCTGAATTTGTATTCGGAAGGGAGATAATTTCCCTCTCGGAGCTTGAGGGCTTTACCTGCATTCTTGTTTCAAGCGGAAAAGACGGAAATGATTTCGGCCTTTCCCCGTCCCGTGACAGCCTTCTTTCGCAAACATCCATTCCCGGAGTTTTTATCTGCGGTGAGGTCAGCGGTGAGAGCATAACAGAAGGTATGGCCTCTGCAATGACTGCTTCAAACAGCATGGAGGCCTATATTCAGACGGGTTCACCGGAATATGCAAGGGAAAAAAGAGACAGGCTTAACGCATGCCGTTATGTTCCCCACAAAGCTGCGCTGCCTTCTTCTGCTGTTTCATCGGAGGAAGAACTGTATTCAAAGACAGAGGCTGCCGCAGAGGCGGAGCGCTGTTTTCAGTGTGACTGCTCCGAGTGTATGAATTACTGTGAGCTTCTTCCGAAGTACAATAAAAAGCCACCCAGAATAGCATCGGATGTTATTCAGGACGGCTTATCCAGAAATTCGGTTTCAACCGCCTCCATAACCAGACAGACATGGAGCTGTAATCTCTGCGGAGCCTGTACAATCGGCTGCCCGGGAGGCAGTGATATTGAGGCAATTTTTCAGGATTCCCGTCAGGGCCGTGTTAAATCCGGAAACTATCCTCCCGCACTTCACGCCTACTGGCTCCGTGAGTTTGCCGAAGCCTCCGGGGAGGACAGCTATTATCCCGAAGGAGACTGCGATTATCTTTTCTTCCCGGGCTGCCGTCTCGGTGCGGGAAATCCCGAATATGTCATTAAATCCTATGAGTTTCTCAGAGATTGCGGTATGAATGTAAAGGCTTCACTTGACTGCTGCGGCGCTCCTGTATACTGGGCAGGAGAGGAGGAAAAGCTCAATAATCATATTGAAAAGCTCAGAGAAAAATGGAAGTCACTTAATGAGCCCACTGTTATTACGGCCTGTGCCTCCTGCAGAAAAATGCTTCGTAAATTCCTTCCGGAAATGAAAACGATATCCCTTTACGGAATTCTTGCGGAAAAGCTTCCCGCTGCTTCAGCGGCGAAAAAAGAGTATTCCGTATTTGACCCCTGCGCAGCCTCCTTCTTTCCGGAAATGAAGGACGAGGTAAGGGCGCTTTCCGAAAAAGCGGGAATAACCGTAAGCGACTTCTCGTCCGGGGGAAAATGCTGCGGATTCGGAGGGCATATGTCCCTTGCAAATCCGGAGCTATACAATGAGCTTCGTGCATCAAGAAGCAATGCCTCCGAAAAGCCTTACCTTGTTTACTGCGCAAACTGTCTCGATACCTTCCGCTCGGGCGGAAAGGAGGCAGTTCATATTCTGGGGGAGGTTTTCGGAATAGACTATGAAAGAACAACTCTTTCGGATAAACGCAGAAACAGAAAGCTTCTCCGAAGAGAGATAATGAAACTTGACGGAATATCGGAGGATAATCCTACGGATATGAATATTACGGATGATATAAAGCTTGTTATCCCTATCGATGTATCCGAAAAAGCAGAAGCTCTTCTGATTCCCGGGGAAGATATAAAGAGCGCAATAATAAGTGCGGAAAATTCCGGGGAGGGTCTTGTTAATTCCGAGGGCGAGGTGCTTTGCACAAAAAGCTTCGGTGCGGTTACGGTCTGGGTTAAGTACAGAAGGACCGACGGAGGCTTTGAGGTTCTTTCCGTCTATTCTCACAGAATGAGCGTTAAGGAGGATTAAGCATGGAAAGCACATGGATATGCAGAAAATGCGGTGTTCCCCTTGAGAATAAAAAGGTTATTCTTAAATATCTCGGAAACAATATCAGCCACGAGCTCCCGGCGTGCCCAAAATGCGGTTTTGTCCTTATAGATATAAACACGGCAGAGGGGCGTATGCGCGAGGTTGAAACAATGCTTGAGGACAAATAAGCGAAAATATAAAGCAAAGCCTTTTGTGCACAATAAAGGCTTTGCTTTTTTCTTTGTTTTTGTGTACTTTTTGCTGTTACGGGGTTATTTTATATTTGCATTTTTCGATACAAATGATATAATTTAATTTATGCTTTTATGGAGGTGAAAGGCTATTATGGGTATTGTTTTCGGCCTTGGTGCCTTTATTGTCGGCGCAGTGCTTTCATATGTCAATTACCGCATTTCAAGGCTTCTCCTGTCAAGAAGCAAGAATTCACTTGCGGCCCTTTCAATGCTGAGGCAGCTTATCAGCATTGCGTATCTTGTCATTCTTTTTGTTTTCGGGCGCAGCTTTGCCCCGAATCTTTATATGCTTCTCATCGGCGGTGCCCTCGGAATAACCCTTCCGTCATTTTATCTGACTATGAGGCTGGTTAAGGAGGACAAAGCAGATGAAAAGGGAAAGGAGGATATAAATGGGTGAAAAATCCGAAGTCCTGTTCTCCCTGTTCGGAGTTCTCGACGTTACCGGAGAAGTAATTACGATGTGGATACTGCTGGCTCTTATTACGGTAGTCTGCCTTATCGTACGGAAAAATCTCTCCGAGCGACCGGGAAAATTCCAGAATATGGTTGAGACAGGCGTTGAGTATCTTGATAAGTTTACGAGTGATATACTCGGCAAAGAAAAGTCAAGAAAGTACTTCTGTTTTCTCGCGTCACTTTTTGTATTCATCATTACGGCAAACTATTCGGGTCTTATCCCCGGAATGGGACTGACGCCCTATGCAAAGGCCCCCACTTCATCGTTTTCCGTAACAATTGCACTTGGAATAATTGCCTTTGTTTTTCTCCAGGCTGCGGGTCTTCGCTGCGGAGTAAAGCGTTATTTTAAGCGCTTTGTCAGCCCTATGTTCTTTATGCTGCCCCTTCTTGTGCTTGACGAGTTTGTTAAGCCCGCGTCCTTGTCTCTCCGTCTTTTCGGTAACGTATTCGGTGAAGAGACGGTTATGGAGAAACTCTATGAGATTCTTCCGATAGGCGCCCCTATTCTGATGATGGTTCTTTCCATCCTGTTCTGCGCACTGCAGGCAGTAGTTTTCACAATGCTTGTGTCCATTTACCTCGAAGAGGTAACGGAAGAAGAATAAAGGAATAATAAAAAGGAGATATTTTACTATGTTAACTCAGTCCGGATTAACCGCACTTGCCGCTGCAATTGCAATCGCAGTCAGCACAATGTTCCCCGCACTTGCCCAGGGTCTTACCGCAAAGGCAGCTATGGAAAGCATCGCACGTCAGCCCGATGCAGCCAAGGACATTCGTTCATCTCTCATCATTTCCCTCGCTATGATGGAGGCCCTTACAATTTACGGCCTTCTTATTGCTTTTATGCTCATCGCAAAAATCTAAGGGATAAGCCATGACAGTTCAGCCATCCATTACCATATGGACTATAATATGCTTCCTTGCTCTTTTCTTCATTCTGAAAAAGCTTCTTTTTATTCCGATGCTTGAGCTTATGGATAAGCGTGAAGCTAAAATAAAAGAGGCCGAAGAGGCAAAGAAAAATGCACTGGAGGCTATAGAAAGGCAGAAGGCAGAAAGAAAAGCCGCACTTGCCGAAGAAAAGCTTCGCCTGCACGAGGAGACGGAGGCAAGGGCAGATGCAATTCGTATGGAAGGAAAAGAGCTCCTTGAAAAGACCAAGGCCGAAGGCCTTGCGGCCCTTGAGTCCTTCCAGAACGAAATAGGACGGGAATATGTCAGAGATCTGGGAACCATGCGTTCCTCTGTTAAGGAAATCTCCGTCAGATTCCTCGACAGCCTTTATGCGAGAGAATCATAAATTATGAAAGAATTTATTTATGCAATAATAAACTTTGCGATTCTTGCAGCGGGTATTTTTATTTTCTTCAGAAAGACCATAATCAATATTTTCAGAACAAGACGCCTTAGTATTGAGCAGAGACTTGACGAGGCGGAAAATATTGTTCTTCCCGAAGCAGATGAAGCTCCTTCCGTTCCGGAGGATAAGTCCGCGGATGAGGAGTCTGCCGCTCTGCAGGAAATCAGACAAAGCATTGAGAAAAAAGCGGAAAAGCTTAAAAAGTATTCTGAGCTCGAATGCAGGGAATTTGCCCTTTCCAAGAATAATCACGAGCTTGAAGCTATGCTGAAGCTCTTTTCGGAAGATGTTGCCGAGTGCTTTAGGTCAAATCCCGATTATGAAAAGCTCGATGATGAAAAAAATATAGAAATCATTGATGAGATTCTGGCTTCTCTCAGCCTCACTCCGGGAGATATGTCCTATCTCCGCCATCATGATGTTCTGTATGTTACTTTAACCTCAGCTCGCCCCCTGCCTGAGGAGCTGAGA
>JAKSPP010000140.1 GCA_024404735.1 Oscillospiraceae bacterium
CAAGGACACGGGCAAAAGAGAGCTTTACATCGTTGAGGGTGACTCCGCTCTCGGTGCCTGCAAGCAGTCCCGTGATGCGGACTTCCAGGGCATTATGCCCGTCAGAGGAAAAATCCTCAACTGTCTCAAGGCGGATTACGCAAAGATATTCAAAAGCGAGATAATAACGGACCTTATAAAGGTTCTCGGCTGCGGAGTTGAGGTTGACGGCAAAAAGCACAAGCAGCAGCAATCCTCCTTTGACATCGACAAGCTCAAATGGAACAAGGTTATTATATGCACCGATGCCGATGTTGACGGCTATCAGATAAGGACTCTCATTCTCACTATGCTTCACAGGCTGACCCCCTCTCTTATCCGCGAGGGCTATGTCTACATTGCCGAGTCCCCTCTCTATGAGATTATCGCCGGAGGCAAAACCTATTTTGCGTACACAGACGGCGAGAAAGCCGAAATAATGAAGAAGCTGGGAAACTCAAAAGCCCAGATAAACCGAAGCAAGGGTCTCGGCGAAAACGACCCCGATATGATGTGGATGACCACAATGAACCCGGAAACAAGAAGACTCATTAAAATTCTTCCCGAGGATGTTGAAAGAGAAAATATGATTTTCGACCTTCTTCTCGGCGATAATCTTTCCGGCAGAAAACAGCATATTGCGGAAAACAGCCTCAAGTATCTCGAGCTTGCGGATATTTCCTGAGAAAGGACCGAACAAGGCTAATGCTTCCCGATAACAACAATAATTTCGAAAAAATCAGATCTGCCATTTCCTATCTGATAGGCGGCTCCTTAATTACCTGCATAGGCGGCGTCATTATAGGCTTCTGGGAGCCCCTGCTTTCATTTTATATGACACTTTTCGGTGTTCTGTGTCTTCTTGCCGTCATATTCATAATTGTCTTCTTTCTCCACTGCCCTTACTGCGGAAAAAGAATTTTCAGAAAGGTTCTTGTAATTACTCACTGCCCTCACTGCGGACGGAATCTCTCAACGGGAGAAATCCGCAAAAAGGGTAAAAAGAACAAAAAGAACAGATAAGGAGCCCAGGCAAAGCTCATGGCAAAGAAAAAGAACGAAAACAAAGCTACAAAAAAGAGGGATAATCCCAATGTTGAGGGGCTTCGCGGAGGAGTAACCGAGCAGGCTATAACCGAAACTCTTGAGAGCAACTATATGCCCTATGCCGTATCCGTCATTGTTTCCCGAGCCATTCCGGAAATCGACGGCTTCAAGCCCTCACACAGAAAGCTCCTCTATACCATGCATACTATGGGTCTGCTTAAGGGCGGCAGAACCAAGAGCGCAAACATAGTCGGTCAGACCATGCGCCTTAACCCCCACGGTGATGCGGCAATATACGAAACCATGGTTCGTCTTGCAAAGGGAAACGAGGCCCTTCTGGTTCCCTTTGTCGATTCCAAGGGAAACTTCGGCAAAACCTACTCCAGAGATATGATGTACGCAGCCTCCCGTTATACGGAGGCAAAGCTCTCCCCTGTCTGCGCAGAGGTATTCGGTGACATCGACAAGGATACCGTTGACTTCGTTGACAACTACGACGGAACCGTTAAGGAGCCTTCTCTTCTCCCTACCCGTTTCCCCAATGTACTTGTTTCCTCAAATATGGGCATTGCCGTCGGTATGGCAAGCCAGATATGCGGATTTAATCTTCGTGAGGTATGCGAAACAGCAGCCGCCCTGCTTAAAAATCCCGAGCATGACATTATGTCCACACTCATCGCACCCGATTTCACAACCGGAGGCGAGCTCATATACAACCGCTCCGAGCTTGAAAACATTTACAGGACAGGACGGGGAAGCTTCAAAATCAGGTCACGCTGGAGATATCTTAAGGAAGAAAACCTTATTGAGGTATACGAAATCCCCTACTCCACGACAATAGAGCAGATTATTGAAAAAACCGCAGAGCTTTCCAAATCCGGCAAGCTCAAGGAAATCACCGATATGCGTGATGAAACGGATCTGGGCGGCCTTAAGATTGCAATCGACCTTAAAAAGGGCACGGATCCCGAAAAGCTTATGCAGAAGCTTTTCAAATCCACACCTCTCTGCGATACCTTCTCCTGCAATTTCAACATTCTCATTGCGGGCATGCCGAAGGTTATGGGCGTCGGCGAAATTCTCGACGAGTGGACCGCCTGGAGAATCGAATGCGTTAAAAGAAGAGTATACTTTGACCTTTCAAAAAAGAAGGACAGACTTCATCTTCTCGAGGGTCTTGAAAAAATCCTTCTGGATATCGACAAGGCCATCGCAATAATAAGAAATACCGAGAAGGAGAGCGAGGTTGTCCCCAATCTTATGATTGGCTTCGGCATCGATGAGATTCAGGCCTCCTTCGTTGCGGACCTTAAGCTGCGCAACATCAACAGAGAATATATTCTCAAGCACACGGCGGAAATCGAGGGCCTCAAGGGCGACATTGCAGACCTTGAGCTTACTCTTTCCTCCAAACAGAGAATAAAGAAAATCATCATCTCCGAGCTTGACGAAATCGGAAAGAAATACGGAGAGGACAGAAAAACAGGCATAGTTTATTCCGACGAAATCGAAGAGTTCGTTGAGGATGACCTGCCCGAGGATTATCCCGTTAAGATATATCTGTCAAAGGGCGGATATTTCAAAAAGCTTACTCAGATTGCCCA
>JAKSPP010000141.1 GCA_024404735.1 Oscillospiraceae bacterium
AATACTGCACAGGTATTCTTCGGACCTGCAGCAGCACGCATACGAAAGCGGCAATCCCGTTGATATGGCCCACTGCAGCTTCCTTATGCAGCAGATTGACATTCTGGAGCACAATGACTTTCTTACATCCCAGTCCCAGAGAATAAGAGAGCTTTATAAGCTCATGGCAAATGAATACCCCTTTCTGGCATTTACCTTCAAGGGGCGCATCAAGTCGCTTATAAGGGCCGAGGAGAAGTTCAACGGCTATATAGTCGAGTATGTTTACGACTACTTTAAGAAGCGGGGTGACTTTCCCGACCTTAAGAAGCTTGAGCAGAAGCTCAGCCTCTTCCGTGACCTGATTGCCTACAGAATTGTTCTTTCCATGCCTCAGTGCCATATCAAGGAGGGTGAGGACAGAAGGGATACAGAGCTTGGCTACCTTTATAAGGTTGCGGGAATCATCCCCGAATTTCTGGAGGAAAGAGGCTTCACCGCACAGGAGTCGGAGCTTAAAGGCGCGCTTTTGTCAAAGTATATGAAGCCATCACTGGGACGCTTCTACAGGGATTATATAGCAAACCCCACCGCAATCGGATATCAGTCCCTTCACATAACCCTCTACGATAACCTTTCAAATTCCTATATTGAGGTTCAGCTTCGCACCAAGGATATGGATGATTATGCGGAAATCGGGCCTGCAAACCATCTGGGATATGAAAAAAGGCAGGTTGAGGAGCGCACGAGAAGGGATGAAATACCCTATGGCGCCTATCCCGTTTTCGACGAGGCATATGAGAGACTGGTTAAACTGCACGAGCTTGACCTGTCCGAGGTCAACGTCAATATGTTCGGAGCAATAAGCAACAGCATAGTAAATGACGGCTGCGGACTATTCAGAGGAAGACTTATTCTGCCCTATGAGCATCTGTCCAGATTCCAGAACGACATAATTGACTGAAACACAATTTATAATAGCAAAACACGCAGCAGGGCGAAAAAACCTTGCTGCGTGTTTTTTATTATGTCACTAAAAATCCGTCTCTGCAAGTGGCGGCGCGTCAGGGATGCCGCGCCCTACAATTGAGGATAATTTCGGAAGATTATTCTGCGAACATGGGGGTTGAGAGATAGCGGTCGCCTGTGTCCGGCATAAGGGCAACAATTGTTTTGCCCTTGTTTTCAGGCCTTCTTGCAAGCTCCATAGCGGCGTGCAGGGCAGCGCCGGAGGAAATGCCGACAAGAATACCCTCTGTTTTGCCCACAAGCCTTCCCGCTGCATAGGCATCCTCATCCTCAACCTTTATTATTTCGTCATATATGCCTGTGTTAAGCACCTCGGGGACAAAGCCACCGCCGATGCCCTGAATTCCGTGGCTTCCTGCCTTTCCGCCGGATAAAACGGGAGAGCCTGCGGGCTCAACGGCAACGACCTTAACACTGGGATTTTTGCTCTTAAGATACTCGCCGACACCTGTAATGGTTCCGCCCGTTCCCACACCTGCAACGAAAATGTCAACCTCTCCGTCTGTATCATTCCAGATTTCGGGTCCTGTGGTGGCTCTGTGAACAGCGGAGTTTGCGGGATTGACAAACTGGCCGGGGATGAAGCTTCCGGGGATTTGTGCGGCAAGCTCCTCGGCCTTATCAATGGAGCCCTGCATGCCCTTACTGCCCTCGGTTAAAACAAGCTCGGCACCGAAGGCCTTCATAAGAAGGCGGCGCTCCATACTCATTGTATCGGGCATAACGATAATAACACGGTAGCCTCTGCCGGCGGCAACGGAGGCAAGGCCTATACCCGTATTTCCCGAGGTGGGCTCTATAATAACGGCACCGGGAGAAAGCACGCCTCTTGCCTCGGCGTCATCGAGCATTGCCTTTGCGACACGATCCTTGGCAGAGCCTGCGGGATTGAGGTACTCAAGCTTTGCAAGGATTTTTGCGCCCAGGCCCTCATTTTTTTCAATGTGAACCAGCTCCATAATAGGAGTATTTCCTATCATCTGGTCAACGGAGGTATATATTTTACTCATTGTTTCTGCCTCTTTTTAATATTAAAGATGTCTTATTACTTTACGAAGAAGTCATCTCCTGACTTCATTCCCATGGAGGGGTGGCGGTCAAAGCGGATTACACCAACGGGAATATCTCTTCCCACGGCCTTCTGAACACGGGCAACACCCTCGTGACCGAAGCCGGCACAAAGCTCTATTGCAGAGCACTTTATGGCGGCCATTTCCCTGGCGGCCTCCTCTGCCTCTTCATAGCTTCCTACACCGATGCAGTACATATTTACGGCATCTGTTTCGTTAATAACACGGTTTACCTTATAGTTGCAGCCGGGGGCAAGAAATATAAATGCGCAATTGTCCTTCATAATAAAATCTCCCTTTATTTTCAGTATTTGACTTATCCTCAGATAGCTTTGTTATTGATTATCTTATATATTCCGTTTTATCAGAAGCCGAAGGCCGTCAAATATATCATTACGCCCAAAGCCCCAAGCACAGCCCAGACTATAAGGCAGACAGGCGGAATGATAAAGTATGCAAGAGCATTTCCAAAGCCCCTGAGAAACCTTTCCGCAGACATTTTTTCGCGCTTTTTTCTGTAGCGCTTGCGTTTTCCGTTTTTATCGAAAATATACACCCACGGGCTGTCATAGAGC
>JAKSPP010000142.1 GCA_024404735.1 Oscillospiraceae bacterium
CGGCGACGTGCTGCCGCTATTGCGGAGACCCCACTGTAGGCGCCGGGCAGTTGAAGGATATGCGTAAGCCCGGATTCATCCTCCCCTTTGCAATGGACAAAAATGCCGCAGTGGCGGCCCTTAAGAAGCACTATAAGGGAAAGCTTTTCCTGCCCTCCACATTCACAAGCAAGAATCAGATAAACAAGCTTCAGGGCCTTTATGTTCCTTTCTGGCTTTTTGATGCAGAGGCCGATGCGGATATGAGCTTTGAGGGTACAAGAAGCCACTCTCACAGAAGCGGTGACTATATTATAACAAGAACAGAGCATTATGATGTTAGAAGATGCGGCCGCTTCAGCTTTGCCAAGGTTCCTGCCGATGCTTCCAAAAAAATGCCCGATGCTCTTATGGACTCAATTGAGCCCTTTGACTATTCCGCTCTGACGGACTTTTCCACTGCTTACCTTCCCGGCTTTATGGCAGACAGATTTGACGTTACGGTGGAGCAGGATTCGGCGCGTATCGACAAACGCTGCACAAGCTCCTGTGAAGGAATCCTCCGCGACGATGTGTCCGGCTACAGTGAGGTCAAAACCACAGGCAGGCATGTTGATATCAAAAGGGGCAAGGTTCACTATGCCCTTCTCCCGGTGTGGGTTATGACCACAAAGTGGAATAATAAGGACTATCTTTTTGTAATGAACGGTCAGACGGGTAAGCTTGTCGGTGATTTGCCCGTTGATAAGAAAAAATATAAGCTGTTTAAGCTTGGTGTCGGCCTTGCGATTGCCGCCATACTGTTTGCAACCGGTATAAGCGGATTTTTCGGAACGATGATTTCCGCAATGGTAGGCTAAGGAGGGACGGAAATGAAAAATATTGCGAAATCTTTCCTTATTTTTGTTCTGGCGCTCTGCCTTTCCGTTTCCGTCCTTGCACTGACAACAGATGCTGTGTCGGGAAAGTACGAGGCCGTGTCATGCATCGGCGATGATGACGGTGAGACCTATCGCTGTGAAGGAGATTACATCTATCTTGACTCCAACGGCTCCGGAGAAATCTCGTTTTCCGGCGATCTCTATGATATTTCCTGGGATGTTGACGGCAAAGAGATTTTCGGCTGCGATGAAGATGATTATTCCTTCTTCGGAGAATTCAGCGGAAATGAGCTTTCTCTTAGCTATGCAGGCTATTCCTATGTATTTGTTCCGGCGGAAGAAGAGACCGGGGCCGATAGTAATACTGTAGTAAAGGGCGGAAGCTCAGACGGTGCGTTCTCCTCCGATGACAAAAACGCATCCTCCCCGTCAGCTTCCTCTCCCGCTCCTTCCGGAGATGAGTTTAACTTCGCATATTACGACAAAATCTTCAGGGACCTTCCCTATGTAACGGATTTTGCGGGCATCCTTTCCGAGGATGAGGTGGATGAACTAAGCGTGTGGGCCGAGGACATCTCCGAAAACTACGATGTATATGTTTACATAATGACGGTTAAGGATATGAAGGACTTCGGTGCCTGGGACATAGAGGACTTTACAGAGGGCCTCAGAATTGGTTATGCTCCCGGCTACGGTGAGGACGGCGATATGATTATTCTTGCCATGAGTATGGCAGAAAGAGATTATGACCTTGCTGTCTGGGGTGAAAAAGGCCACAATGCCTTCAGAGATTTCGGTATGGACCGCATCGAAAATTCATTCCTTGATAATTTCAAGGAAAATGACTGGATGGGCGGTTTTAAGGATTACCTTAAACAGTGTGAGAAGCTTCTTCGTCTTGAGTCACAGGGAAAGCCCCTTGATATAAACACAACTCCCGCTTACTACATAGGCTCCGTTGCCGCGGCACTGCTTATAGGGTGGCTTATTGCCCTTCTGTTTGCTAAGGGTATAAAGAGCGGAATGAAGGCCCCCGGACTTAAAAAGGAGGCAAATGCCTATATTACAAGCGGAGGCTCTCAGATAACATACAGGTCGGATAACTACTCTCACGTAACAGAAAGCAGAACCTACTCTCCCCGTCAGAGCTCGTCTTCCGGAGGCGGAGGTGGAGGAAGAAGCTCCTCCGGCGGAAGCCACCATTCGGGAAAGTTCTGATATAATAATTAATATAAAAAACCGGCGCGACCAATACAGTCGCGCCGGTTTTTTATTTATTTGCGGTATTGTTCTGCTCAGATATCCATTGCGGCCTGGTAGCCTTCCCAGTTTGCCTCTCTGATGCTTCTTGAGAGCTTTGCATCTCCGGCAAGGAAGAACTCCTTTGCACAGTCGGCAAGGGCAAGAGCCTCGTCTCTGTTGGGGCGCATTCCCATTGCGGTAACAACTGTATCGGCCTTGAAGAGTACCTTCTCTCCGTTTGCCTCGGCCCATACACCCTCGGGGCAGACCTCAAGGGCTCTTGTTCCGGTTCTTACATCAATGCCGTACTTCTTGAACTGAAGGTTCAGGGCATTACCCTGAAGATGGTTTCCGCCAAAGGTGAGAACGGGTGCCATCTCAAGAACGGTGCACTTGTGTCCGCCGAGCATGGAAAGATAAACGGAAAGCTCTGTTCCGACAAGACCGCCGCCGAGAATAACAACATTCTCGCCGCACTTCTCGGGATGCTTGTAGGCTTCCTGTCCGGAAATGACATTTT
>JAKSPP010000143.1 GCA_024404735.1 Oscillospiraceae bacterium
CCCCGGCGAGGATTTCTACTACGTCGGCTGAGTAATCCCGGCCCGGATACTATACAAGATTTCTGATTCACGCTGCCGCCCTTAATAATATGGAAAGGATGAAGAACAATGCAGAAGAATAACTCCGAGTCCGCAAAAATAAAGCTTCAGAGAGCTCTGGGCGTTGTTCTTGCTCTTCTTCTGTGGCAGCTTGCCGCAAAATTAATAAACAGTACAGTGCTCTTGGCCACCCCTCTCAGGGTGGCTAAAGAGCTTTTTGTTCTTTTGCCCCAAAAGGATTTTTGGGGAAGCATTGCTATTTCACTGACAAGAATAATAATAGGCTATGTTCTTGCCTTTGCCGTTGGATTTTTGCTTGCTCTTTTTGCAAAGCGCTTTCAGATAGTCGAGTCTCTTTTATGGCCTTTGATGGCCGTTATAAAAGCAACTCCTGTGGCATCCTTTATTATTCTGTGCCTTATTTTTCTTTCCTCAAAAAACCTTTCGGTCTTTATTTCATTCCTGATGGTGCTTCCCATAATTTATACTAATGTTCTGGGTGGTCTTCAGGCTACGGATAAAAAGCTTCTTGAAATGGCAGAGGTTTTTAAGGTCGGAAGGCTGAAGAGATTCTTTTATATCTATCTTCCTCAGCTTAAGAGCTATATTTTTACAGCCTGTTCAATGTCTCTGGGTATAGCATGGAAGTCCGGCGTTGCAGCCGAGGTAATCGGAATTCCAAGCGGCTCAATGGGTGAAAGACTTTATATGGCCAAGGTTTATCTTGATTCTCCGGAGCTTTTTGCCTGGACAGTTGTTATCATAGTTGTCAGCGTATTATTCGAAAAGCTCTTCATGCTTCTCCTTAAGGGCTTTTACAGAAGACTGGAGGCTCTTTGATGAAGGATATTATTGTAAAAGAGCTCTCGATGAGCTTCGGAGACTTAAATGTTCTGAAAAAGCTGTCACTTGAATTTCCCGCCGGAAGTGTATCCTGTATAATGGGAAAATCGGGCTGCGGCAAAACAACTCTTATTAACATTATGCTTGGCCTTCTTGAGCCTACTGGCGGAAGCATAGAGGGCCTTCCCGAGAATATTTCCGCCGTATTTCAGGAGGACAGACTTTGCGACGGCTTTTCGGCCCTTGCAAATATACGTCTTGCCTGCGGAAAAAATATTTCCGAAAAGGAAATAGAAGAAGCCTTTTCCGCTGTCGGCCTTTTTGATTCCCTTAAAACAAAGGCGGGAGAAATGTCCGGAGGAATGAGAAGGCGCGTCAGTATAATAAGAGCTCTTCTTGCAAAATCGGAGCTGATTATTTTTGACGAGCCTTTTAAGGGACTTGACGGAGATACCAGGCTTCTGACGATGAATTATGTCAAGGAAAAAACTGCGGGTAAAACGGTTATTATCATTACTCACGATGAAGAGGAGGCGGCCTTTTTCGGCGGAAGACTGATTAAATTATCGGCTCCCTGAAGGGCTTTTGATTATGAGCTTCACAAAAAACGAGATAATAGAGCTTCTTTCCATGCCCTTTGATGAGTTTTCATCGGAATGGATGGCTAGGGCAAAGAGCCTTCACAGAGAAAACGGAAATAAGCTTGTTGCCACTGCAATGCTGGGCTTTTCCAACGTATGCAAGAACCACTGCCTCTACTGCGGAATGAGTGCGGATAACTGTAAAATAAAGCGTTACCGCGTTCCCTCGGAGGATATAATTTCGATGGCGGAAATGGCCTCCTCTCAGGGAATGAAAAGACTTTTCCTGATTTCGGGAGAAGACCCCCATTACAGCTTCAGTGAGCTTCTGGATGCAATTTCAAAGGCAAAGGCAATGGGATTTTTTATTTCAGCCGCCTGCGGAGAGTTCAGCCCGGAGCAGTATAAGGAGTTAAAGTCAGCCGGACTTGATGAGTATGTATGCAAATTTGAGATGTCCGACAGAGATGATTTTAACAGACTTAATCCTTCAACAAACTACGAAAAGAGGTTTGCCGCCATCGATGCCATCAAGGCCGCAGGTCTCGGTCTCGGCTCCGGAAATATTATAGATTATCCCGGCTGTACAAGGGAAAAGCTTGCAGAGGATATTCTCCTTATTGAGAAGCTGGATGTAAGCTGGGCCCCGGTCATTCCCTTTATGCCTGCAGTGGGCACTGCTCTTGAGAATGAGAGAAGGGGCGATTATGAGACCAATCTCAAAGCTCTCTCCATAATCCGCCTTATGCTGCCGAAGGCAAGAATTTCCGCACAGCAGCCGGGCAGAGATTTATCTCAGGGTCTCGGAGGCAGGGAAGGCAATCTGGCCGCACTTAATGCAGGGGCCGATGTTCTGTTTACAGACCTTCTTCCCACTGCTCTTCAGAAGAACTTTACCGTTGTTGACAACAGACTTCTCGGAAGCCTTGAATTTATAAAAACACTTGCCGAGGAAGCCGGAATGGAAATTCAGCTTTCCTGATAATAGAATGCTCCGCCCTCAAAGCCTATTGGCCGGGGGCGGAGCATTCTCATATAAATTATTAAATTACCTATTACTTATTACTTAAGACCTATAGCCTCAACGGACTTCGTAAGCTCATCGCGAATACTGATGTGCTGGGGGCAGACCTCTTCGCAGGAACAGAACTGGACGCAA
>JAKSPP010000144.1 GCA_024404735.1 Oscillospiraceae bacterium
TACAAGCAGGAAAAGGCCCTGTCCGAGGCGGAGTGCTGTGCCCTGGAGGTTACTCATTTTAACGCGTATTGATATTTTGGCCTGCTTTGCATAAGCTCTGCTTTGCGGCATAAATGCCGGTATTATTCGTCATTATAAATAATTCACTCCTGCTGTCACAGAAACAGCAGGGGTGATGTTGCTTGTTTGGGGGTAGATGAGTTTGCAAGGGATTTTTTTGCAAGAATCTCTTTGATAAATCGGATTATTATATTATAATAATATAATGGCGGCAAACATAATCATAGTTAAGCTCCGAAAGGAGGGCAAGGTCTTATGCCCACTGTAGAAGAAACCCTAATGCGACTTGACAGATCGAAATTCCGCTCCTCCTTTTACCTTACGAAAAAGGAAAGGGCTTATTATGAGGAAAAGGGTGAAGATAAAATTCGCTCCCACACTGCGGACTTTATAAGGGCAAAGCTTGCCCCGGCAGAGCCTCTTAATGACGGAAAGCAGACTCCCATGCACGGGCACCCGGCCTTTAAGGCCATGCACGCCTGCGCCTGCTGCTGCAGGGGCTGCCTTGAAAAATGGTATCACATCCCCCGTGGCCGTGAGCTTACTGAAAACGAGCAGGAGAGAATAGTAAAGCTTCTTTCCGCGTGGATAGACAGAGAAATGAAAAAGGAGAGGTAAAAAATGCGCTTTATTCATCTGGGTGACCTACATCTTGGAAAATCTCTTCTGGATTTTGATTTGCAGGAGGACCAGGAGCATATCCTTCGCGAAATCCTCAATACAGCTCTTCTTAAGAAGGCCGATGCCGTTCTCATATCCGGAGATGTCTATGACAAGGCCGTGCCCTCCGAGTGGGCCGTGAGCCTCTTTGACGGATTTCTTCGCAGACTCTCGGAAAGCGGACTTAAAACCTATATAATTTCGGGCAACCATGATTCCGATGAGCGCCTTAACTACGGAAGCGCCCTTTTTGAGGCAAATAATATCTTCATAAGCGCAAAATACGAAGGGACCCTTGCAAAAAAGACCTTCGATGATGAATTCGGAAGAGTCAATATATATATGCTGCCCTTTGTCAAGGCATCCTTCGTCAGACATTTTCATCCCGAAAGTGAGATTAATTCCTATGACGATGCGGTGAAGGCGGTTATTGAAAACGCGGGCATAAACCCCGATGAGAGAAATATAATTCTATCCCACCAGTTTGTTGCGGGAGGTGAGCAGGACCCGATTCTTTCGGGCTCCGAGGGCCTTTCCGTTACCAATGTGGGAACTCTGGAGAAAATATCCTCCGGCAGCTTTGACGCCTTTGATTATGCGGCTCTCGGTCACATTCACTCGGCTCAGGCCGTAGGAAGGGAGACTGTCAGATACTCGGGCTCCCCTCTTAAATATTCCCTGTCCGAGCTAAATTACAAAAAGACCCTTCCCTTTGTAAGCCTGGGAGAAAAGGGTGATGTATCCGTTGAGCTCATCCCCCTGAAGCCCCTGAGGGATTTAAGACATATAAAGGGCGAATTGCGTACACTTCTCTCCCCTGAAAACGTATGCAATACAGAGGATTTTATCTATGTCACACTGACGGATGAGGATATGCCCGGGGATGCGATGAACATCGTCCGTACGGTTTATCCCAATGCCGTAAGGCTTGACTATGAAAACTCGAGAACAAAAGAGCTAACCGAGCTATATGCAGAGCCGGAGGGTGCGGAAAGACCCTTTGAGGATGTAATAAAAGAGTTTTACCTTAAAATGTTCGGATGCGAAATCTCCGGGGAGGAGCTGGAGCTTATGCTGAGTGCAGCGGAAGAGGCAGGTGTTACAGATGAAGCCGACTAAACTTATAATAAGTGCCTTCGGGCCCTACGCCTCCGAGATGCCCCCGGTCTTTTTCGATAAGTTTGAAGAAAAGGGCCTCTTTCTCATATCCGGAGATACGGGCGCCGGAAAGACAACCATCTTCGATGCCATAAGCTTTGCCCTTTTCGGTACATCAAGCGGAAGCTACAGGGAAACAAAAAGCATGCGCTGTGAAACGGCGGCCCCTAAAACGGAGAGCTTTGTGGATTTTTACTTTAGCCATCAGGGGCATGAGTACCGCATAAAAAGATGGGTACCCTATGAGAGAATAAACAGAAACGGCAATATTACCGATGAGAAGGAAAAAGCGGAGCTTTACAGGGACTCGGCGCCCCTTTTAAGCGGCGTAAGAAACGTTGACGCCGAGATTCCGAATATTCTGCATATAAATGCAAAGCAGTTTAAGCAGCTTGCCATGATAGCCCAGGGTGAATTCTGGGAGCTGCTTAATGCAAAAACCGCGGAAAGAACGGAAATTCTGCGCAATATTTTCGATACAAACGGCTATAAAAATCTTGTTCTGAAGCTTAAGGATAAGTATGACGAGGCAAAGAAGAAAAAGGAAAATGCCGAGCTTCTTATTCTAAGGGACTTTTCCGAGGTGTCCTGCAGTGAGGCGGGGCAGTATCCGGAAAGGCTTGCAGAGCTCAAGGCCACGGTCGGGGAGAGCAAAAGCGCCTGGAA
>JAKSPP010000145.1 GCA_024404735.1 Oscillospiraceae bacterium
AGGCTATGATATTATCTTCTTCTGGGTTGCAAGAATGATTTTCTCCGGTATGGAGCAGATGAAGAAGCACCCCTTCGATACCGTTCTTATCCACGGCCTTGTCCGTGACAGCCAGGGCAGAAAGATGTCCAAGTCTCTCGGCAACGGAATCGACCCCCTCGAGATGGCAGAGCAGTACGGCGCCGATGCACTTCGCTTTAACCTCATAACAGGAAACAGCCCCGGAAACGATATGCGTTTCTATGTTGAAAAGTGCGAGGCAATGCGCAACTTCTGCAACAAAATCTGGAACGCAAGCCGTTTCGTTATGATGAACCTGACCATCGACAAAAATGAGCTTCCCGAGAAGCTCGAGCTCGAGGATAAGTGGATTCTTTCCAAGCTCAACACAGTCACCCGTGAGGTCTGTGAGAATATGGATAAGTTTGAGCTCGGTGTTGCTTCTGCCAAGATTTATGACTTCATCTGGGACAGCTACTGTGACTGGTATATTGAGCTCACCAAGCCCCGCCTCAACGGCGAGGACAAGGCTGCCGCCGAGAGCGCACAGAAGGTTCTCCTGTACGTTCTGACAGAGATTCTCAAGCTTCTGCATCCCTTTATGCCCTTCATCACAGAGGAAATCTTCGGCGCTATTCCTCATGACGGCGATGCCATCATAGTTGCCGAGTATCCCTCCTTTAAGGAGGAGCTTGACTTCTCCGCCGAGGAGTCCGCCTTCGAGATGGTTATGGAAGCTATAAAGGCCGTCAGAGCAAGAAGAGCGGAAATGAATGTTCCTCCCTCCAGAAAGGCACACCTCATCATTGCCACAGATGCAGGCGAGGCATTCCTTAACGGTAAGGCATTTATCTCCAAGCTTGCCTACGCATCTGAGATAAGCGTTTCCGCCGATGCCCCCGAGAATACCGAGGGAATGGTTTCCGTAATAACCGATAAGGCAAGAATATTTATGCCCATGAGTGATCTCGTTGACTTCGAGAAGGAGAGACAGAGAATAGGCAAGGAGCTGCAGAATGCCGAGAAGCAGCTTGCAGGCCAGATTGCCAAGCTCGCAAACGAGAGCTTTGTTTCCCGTGCTCCCGAGGCCGTAGTTAACAACGAAAGAGAAAAGAAGGCAAAGCTTGAAGCTCTTATCGAAAATCTTAAAATGAGTCTGGAAGCTCTTAAATAAGGCTCCTGCTTAATCGACAATGTGACAGGGGGATATGATTTCTTCCTGTCACATTTATATTATTTTTAGGGACGTTCCGAATTATGGCAAAGAACTATTTCTTCATTCATCTGAAAACGGTAATGCATCACAGAAGGCTTGTCCGTAAGGGCTGCTTCAGTGTCGGCCTCTACCTGCAGGGACTCACCCACGACCTGTCCAAATTCTCGCCGGAGGAGTTTTCCGTGGGAATGCGGTTTTACCAGGGGGTAAGGAGCCCCAATACAGAGGAGCGTAAGGTCCTGGGCTTTTCAAAGGCCTGGATGCATCATAAAGGAAGAAACAAGCATCATTTTGAGTACTGGACGGATATCCGTCCGGAAACGGGTAAATACGGCCCGGTTGAGATGCCTCCGAGATATCTTGCGGAAATGGCAATGGACCGTATAGCCGCCTGCAAGGTATATCAGGGTGCGGATTATACACCCGGCTCAGCCCTTGCTTACCTTGAAAAAAGCCGTGAGCACGCTTTTATGCATCCCGTAACCGAGGCAAAGCTAAGATGCATTTTCTCTGTGCTTGAGAAAAACGGTGAAAAGGCAATGTATGATTTTGTGAAGAATACCGTCCTGAAGGGTCTGCCCTTCGGAGAGGAGTTCATTGCAAAGTCGGAGTCCGGAAGAAGCAATGAGGAATAAAGCTCCCTTTGAATATACCCTTATCCGTTCTTCACGAAAGAGCATCAGCATAAGGGTAACGGCTGACTGTGAGGTCGTGGTGAGAGCCCCTCTTTTTGCCTCAAAGAAATCCATAGAGGCCCTTTTGTGCGAAAAAGCAGCCTGGATAGAGGCAAGGCTTTCGGAAATGAAAAGGCTTGCCGAGGATGAGGAAAGCAGTTTGGAGCTTTCGGAGGAAGAAAAGGCGGAGCTTGTAAAAAAGGCAAGAGCCTGTCTTACAGGAAGGGCGGAGTATTTTGCGCCTCTTGTCGGTGTAAGCTACGGAAGAATAGCAATCCGATGCCAGAAAACCCGCTGGGGAAGCTGCTCAGGTAAAAGAAATCTTAATTTCAACTGCCTTCTTATGCTTTGCCCCGAAGAGGCAAGGGATTATGTCGTTGTACACGAGCTCTGTCATATCCTTGAAATGAATCATTCCCCGGCCTTCTATGCTCAGGTTGAGAGGGTGCTTCCGGACTGGAGGGCAAGAAAGAAGCTGCTTGACGAGGTAGGCCCCGGTATAATGAGGAGAATCAGGTAAGTCTCCGAAAAGGTAGTCCTATAAAGACAAAAAGCGGTTCTATAATAAATGTTGGGGTAACTCATCTAGAATGAGATGGAGTTACACC
>JAKSPP010000146.1 GCA_024404735.1 Oscillospiraceae bacterium
GGAGCCTTTTTGTCCATGGAAATCATCACCTCACGGCAGAACAAAGCCATTGCCGAAATGAAAAAGCTGGGCGCAAAGGCGGCCTTCCGCAGGGAGAAGGGCGAATACCTCTGCGACGGAATCAAGCTTCTTAAGGAGGCACTTCTCTGGAAGGCGGAGATAAGCCTTATCTTAGCCGGGGAGGACACGGTTTTGCCCCCGGAGGCCGAGGGCGTCAGGACCCTTCGCTGCACAAGGGACATCCTTGAGTATGTTTCCCCCGTGCAGACAACGGACGGAATTATCTTCTCCGTAAAAATGAAGACTCAGATAAAGGATGCCCCGGGAAGGACCTTAGTCCTTGACAGCCTGCAGGACCCCGGAAATGTGGGCACGATTCTGAGGACAGCAAACGCCCTCGGAATGGACACGGTTATCCTCACGGGAGATATCTGCGATATCTACAACCCCAAAACCGTCAGGGCCGCAATGGGCGCCCTTTTCCGCCAGCGATTTCTCCTTATGTCCTACGATGAGCTTGTGGCCTTCTCGGAGGAAACGGGCCTTACTCTTATTGCCGCCGCCCTATCCCCCGAGGCGAAGGATTTAAGAGAGGTTTCCCTTGAGGGAAAGGCCGTTGTTATCGGAAACGAGGGTAAGGGCGTAAGCGAAAAAATGCTTTCCCTTTGCCGTGGAGAGCTCATTATCCCCATGAACAGTGCCTGCGAGAGCCTTAATGCGGCAATCGCCGCGGCAATAATCATGTGGGAAGCCATGAAATAATTTCCCTACTATGCCTATGAACACAGAAAACAGTCACATCGGAAAAGAAGAAGAAAGGCTTTATGCCATATGGCTGTCGGAAAGGAGAAATCTTTCCCTCCGCCTTCGCACGGCACTCGCCGAAGAAAGCATTTCCCCCGTAGAGCTTTACCGAATGGGAAAGGCGGAGATATCGGGGCGCCTCGGAGCCTCGGGCAGGGAGCTTTCCTCTCTTCTCGACAAGGACCTTGCATCGGCAAGGGAAACCCTTGCAAAATGCGAAAGACAGGGTATCTCCCTTATTACCTACGCCGATGCCGCCTACCCCGAAAAGCTTCTTAACATTCCGGATTTTCCCCTTGTTCTCTTCCTTAAGGGAAGCCTTCCGGACACGGAAACGCACAGCGTTATCGGAGTTGTGGGAACAAGGCAGGCAACAAGACAGGGCATGAAGCTCTCCGAGGACTTCGGAAGGGCCTTTGCCGAGGCAGGCTGCATAGTCTGCACGGGTCTTGCCGACGGAGTCGACTCCGAGGCCGCCCGGGGCGCAATAAGGGCGGGAGGCACCGTCATAGGTGTTCTGGGAACGGCAATCGACAAAATCTTCCCCGCCCACAACAGAGAGCTTTTTATGAGGCTTGTCTCCTCGGGAGGCTGCCTTGTAAGTGAAACAGGCCCCGGCCTTACGGCGGGAAAGTTTATGTTCCCCAGAAGAAACAGAATCATTGCGGGGCTTTCCGATGCGGTTGTTGTAACCGAGGCCCCGAAAAAGAGCGGAGCTCTGATAACCGCCGAGAGAGCCGCAGAATACGGCAGAGATGTTTTTGCCGTGCCCGCCGCCCCCGGAAATGAGGCGGGAGAGGGCTGCAACGCCCTTATAAAAGACGGAGCGGGTCTTGCCGTATGCCCCGGGGATGTTCTCTCCGCCATCGGAACTATGTACCCCGAGAGGATTTCGGCAAAAACGGATAAAAAAGCCCCGTCCCCGAAAAGAAAAAAAGCCCCGGAAGGGTTTCCCGGTGACGAGACCGCCTCCGCCTCGGAGCAGAGGGCAAGAAGCCTTCTTGAGAGTCTCAGTGAAAACGCCCTTAAGGTTCTTTCCGCAATTGAAAGGCCCGGAATGCTCCTTGACGAGATAATAGAGGGCTGTTCCTTAAGTCCCCTTGAAATAACGAAGGAGCTTACAATGCTCCAGCTTAAGGGCATAGTCCGTCAGGAGCCCGGAAAGCGCTTTTCCGTCAACATCTGAGCAGCGCTTGTCAAATAACCATGTATAAAATTCCTACAGGAGTGAAAATAAATGTCCGCAGAAAATTTAGTTATAGTTGAGTCCCCTGCCAAGGCAAAGACCATTGAGGGCTACCTCGGCAAGGATTACAGTGTCATCGCCTCCATGGGTCATATGAGGGACCTTCCCCGCAGCACCCTGGGCGTTGACATCGATAATGACTTCACCCCCGAATACGTTATTGTCAAGGATAGGGAGAAGCTTGTTGCAGAGCTAAAGACCAAGTCCAAAAAGGCAAAGAACGTATACCTCGCAACCGACCCCGACCGCGAAGGGGAGGCCATAAGCTGGCATCTCAAGGAAGCGCTCTCCCTCAGCGGAAACAAGGCCCAGCGAATCACCTTTAACGAAATAACGAAAAAGGCCGTAACCGCCGCAAGCTCCTCCCCCAGAGAGATTGACCTCAACCTCGCCGATGCCCAGCAGGCAAGACCAGCCCTTGACAGACCCTCACGCTACAAGCTCTCCC
>JAKSPP010000147.1 GCA_024404735.1 Oscillospiraceae bacterium
TTTAAGCCTTCGGTATAATTATTGCTTCTTCATTTTGGAAAGAGGCCTTCTTGTTCCGTCCGGATTGACAATAACCGTATTTTCAAGTAAGGAAATTGTGCTCTGCCTCCATTCGGCAATATATTCCTTGCGGAGACGGGCCTGCTCATCCTTCTCAATGGGAAATAATTCTCTCTCCTTTGATAGTCTTGCAAGCTCATTGATTCTGTCAAGCTTTGTCTTTTCCATATCGTTCCTTTTCCTTATCCCTCCGGCTCTTCAATTACGGCAAGCTCGTCAAGAGCTTTTTCAAAGCCGGACAGGAAGTGCTCCTTAAAATATTCAAGCTCGGGAAGCTTCATTGCTCCCAGTTTATTTCTAATGGTCTTCTCTGCGGAAATAAACTCCGTGTTTCCGGCCTTTCTTTCGGCTATGCATTTAATAAGTGCCGACAGTCTGTCCGCTGCCTTAATGAGAATATAGTCGGGATTGCTTCCGTCGAGAAGGGGAATATAGGCACCTCTAAGCTCCGGAGGAAGGGTATCGGCAAGCTTTTTTACCGCAAGAGCCTCAACCTCGTCGTAGGCGCTTTTTATGGAGCTTGAATGATACTTGATGGGGGTCGGCAAATCACCGGTCAGAATTTCCGATGCATCATGGAATAGAGCGGCGGTTGCAAGGCCCTCGGGATTGCAGTCAATGCCGAATATTTCTTTTCTGATAAGGCCGAGACAGTGGGCGAGAACAGCGGTCATATGGCTGTGCTCCTGAATATTCTCCGGCTCTGCCGAGCGCATAAGGCTCCAGCGGAGAATATATTTCATTCGGTAGATGTATGCAAAAAAATCATCACTCATAGTAAAAATCCTTTTTTATCCGGGGTATTACTTCGTTCTTCCCATAACGCTGCCCTTTTTCCACTTTCCGGAGAGGAAAACAACCGTGGCAAAGAGAAGGGCAAGAGCCCAGCCCCAGGGGCATGATTTCCAGCAGGCGCTGTAGCCCATATTAAGGCTTCCGGCCATAGTATAGGAGATAATAATTCTGGAGCCCAGTGCCAGAAAACTGCAGATTGTTCCCGCAATGGGAATTCCGCAGCCCTGGAAACAGCCGTTAAGAGGAATGTAAATTGCGAAGAGGAAGTAGAAGAGACATACAAATCTGATATACTCAATAGCCTGAGAAAGGGCAATTCCGTCAACGCCGAAGAGTGCGGAGAGGGGAGAGGCGAAGGCAAACAGAATTACAGAGAGTATAACGACGATAATGACATCCATAATAATTGCGGAGAAAAGTCCGCGCTTTACTCTGTCGTAGCGCCCGGCCCCCGCATTCTGTCCGGAGAAGGCGGCCTCGGCCTGAAGGAAGGAGATTGCGGGAACGGATACGTAATGCTCATATCTTGAGCCGATGGTGCATGCGGCCATGGTGTTTTCACCGAAGGAGTTAATAAGTCTCTGCAGTGTAACATGTCCGCAGGAAACAATAAGCTGCTGGATGGTTGTGGGAATACCCATTTTAACGCAGACCTTAAGCTTTCCCATATCCGGGGATAGCTCATTGCGGGCTATGCGCAGCTCGGGGAAACGCCTGAACATATAAATAAAGCTTACAACTGTGCAGGCAATCTGCGCAAGAACCGTTGCAAAGGCCGCCCCGAAAACACCCATCCTGAATCCTGCGACAAAGAGAAGGTCGAGAATGATATTTGCAATTGTCGATACAAGAAGAAAGTACAAAACTGCCTTGCTGTCTCCCAGAGCCCTTAATATTGCGGCAATGGCATTGTAAAGAAACTGCGCTGTCAGGCCGAGGGAATATATTATGATGTAAATTCTTGCCTGCTGTGCGATTTCGCTGTCGCCTATCTTAAGAATACTGTAAATCATTGCCTTTGAGAAAATAAGGCAGACGGCGGTGACGGCAATGCCCAGACCCAGAAGCAGCCATATGGTGGTAACCTCTGTTTTTTTGAGCTCGTCCATCTTTTTTGCTCCGTAGAGCTGACTTATTACTATACTGCAGCCTCCGGACATACCCATTGCAATGGCGATGAAAACAAAGGCAAGGGAGGTACATGCTCCCACAGCGGCAAGGGCCTTCTGGGAAACATAGTTGCCGACTATAATTCCGTCAACTGTTGAGTAAAGCTGCTGAAGAAGCTGCCCGAGCATTATTGGGAGCGCAAAAAACAATATGCAGCGCCACTCGGAACCCTTTGTCATATCTCTTTTCATATTTTCTGTCCTTTTTTCAGAAGTCTGATGTCATTTCCCTTTAGCATCAGCTCCGTGTATTCACCCCGCAGGCGTGACATAAGCTGGGGGCTGTATCTTGCCTGCATCTCCGCTTCGGAGAAGAGAGTTGTTATGATAGTCGGCAGACCCCTTGTAATTCGTGTATCGATAACCTCAAATATAATGCCCTGAGTCAGATTCGTAATGACCTCATTTCCCAGTCCGTCAAGAACAAGCAGATCCACGGAGAGAATGTCGTCGA
>JAKSPP010000148.1 GCA_024404735.1 Oscillospiraceae bacterium
TTTAATCGGCATAAAGATACTTCTCGGGCACCTCGGGGTATTATAAATTGAAAAAGCGCTGCCCTGTTGCTCAAAAAACGGGCAGCACTTTTGCTATTACGGGAAGAAGAGCACTGAAAAGGGGGGACATAAAATATGAACACAGAAGAAATAATCTCGAAAATGACCCTTGAGGATAAAATAAAATTCTGCACCGGAAAGAACTTCTGGGAAACCGCGGAATTTGAGAAATATGGCATTCCCGGTCTTTTTATGTGCGACGGCCCTCACGGTCTGCGCAAGCAGGAGGATGCAGAAAACATGGGGGATATAAACGACTCCTGCCCTGCAACCTGCTTCCCCACTGCTGTTACCACCGCTTCCTCCCTGGATACAGAGCTGGCAGAGAGAGTGGGTGCGGCAATCGGAGAAGAGGCCGCGGCACACGGAGTAGGCCTTCTCCTCGGCCCCGGAGCAAACCTGAAAAGAAATCCCCTTTGCGGGCGTAATTTTGAATATTTCAGTGAAGACCCTTATCTTTCGGGAAAGATAGCGGCCGGATTTATCCGCGGAACAGAATCCAAGGGCGTCGGCGCAACCCTTAAGCATTTTGCGGCCAACTCTCAGGAGCTTCTCCGCTTTACCTCCGACGGTATTATGGATATGAGAACCCTGCGTGAGCTTTATCTGACTGCCTTTGAAATTGCAGTTAAGGAAGGAAAGCCCTCTGCCGTAATGTGCGCTTATCCAAAGCTTAACGGTACCTACTGCTCCGATAACAGGGAGCTGTTAACGGATATCCTCAGAGACGAATGGGGATTTGAGGGCATGGTGGTAACCGACTGGGGTGCACTGAACGACCGCACGAAGGCTCTTAAAGCAGGCTGTGACCTTACTATGCCCGGCTGCGGTAATTATATGGAAAAGGCCGTAATAAATGCCGTTAAGGACGGAAGTCTTCCGGAGGAATGCATAGATAAAAGCGTACGAAGGATTCTGGAGCTTGTTCTTCGTGAAAACGAAGCCTTAAAGCAGCCCCGCAGCTGCGACTACGAGGCTCACCACGCCCTTGCAAGGGAGGCAGCGCTAAAGGGCGCGGTTCTCCTTAAAAACGAAGATAAGCTTCTTCCTCTTAAGGAACAATCAAAAATCGCCCTTATCGGAGCTATGGCAAGGGAGATGCGCTATCAGGGGGCAGGCTCAAGCCACATTAATCCCGTGAAGCTGTCTCAGCCCATTGATTACTTTCCCGACTGTATCTATGCACAGGGCTGTGATGACAGCGGTGACACAACGGAGGCTCTTATTGCAGAGGCAGTGGAGGCCGCAAAAAAAGCGGAGGCTGCAGTTATATTCGCCGGCCTTCCCGCAAGCTTTGAGTCCGAGGGCTTTGACCGCAGTGATATGCGTATGCCCGAGGGACATATCCGTATGATAAATGCCGTTTCCGAAGCCAATGCCAATACAGTTGTTGTACTTCTTTGCGGCAGTCCCGTTGAATGTCCCTGGGCAGACAAGGTCAAGGCCATTCTTTATATGGGACTTCCCGGGCAGGCAGGCGGCGAAGCCGCTGCCGAGCTTCTCTACGGAAGGGCTAATCCCTGCGGAAGGCTTTCGGAAAGCTGGCCACTTAAGTATGAGGATGTCCCCTCCTCCGAAATCTACGGAAAAGGAAGGGATGCCCTCTATGAGGAAGGCATTTATGTGGGTTATCGTTATTATGACAAGGCGGGAATCCCCCTACGCTGGCCCTTCGGATACGGATTAAGCTACACCGACTTTGAATATTCGGATATAAAGGCCGATGGTAACAGCATTTCCGTTACTGTAAAAAACATCGGCCCTATGCAGGGCGAGGAGGCTGTCTGTCTTTACATTATGCCTCCCGAAGGCGGAATTCACCGCCCCAACCGTGAGCTTAAGGGCTTTAAGAAAATAAGCCTTCAGCCCGGCGAGAGCAAAACCGTTTCCTTTACACTTTGTGACCGCAGCTTTGCCATCTGGAATGACGGCTGGGTTATTCCCGGGGGAATTTATACTTGCGTTATCGGCGGGCTTTCCGTACTTTTCCCCCGTGAGGGCGCCTGCATTCCCGCACCGGAATGGCAGAAGGGCTCCTTCTACGAGGGAGCCTCCACGAAGCCAAGGCAGAGTGAATGGGAGGCGATGCTCGGAAGGGCATATTCTGTCTCCAAACCCCAAAAAGGCTTCTTTACAAGGGAAAATACCATTTCCGAAATGAAAAAAGAAAGCACGGTTATGAAAATCGTAAGCTTCTTTATCCTTTGCGCCCTTACAAAGGGCAGGCCCCGGAAGGCGAAATCCGATGAGCCCGAGCTTCGTATGATGCTTGCAATGACAATGGAGAGTCCCCTTAAAACCATGCAGATGTTCGGCGGGCTTGGGGACAATATCGTTCAGGGGCTTCTTAAGATGGCAAACGGGCACTTTTTTAAGGGTATTTTT